>JAADFU010000124.1 GCA_013152715.1 Calditrichota bacterium | reverse complement strand
TTTTAAAATTTTATCCGGCATGGTTCATTTCTCCGATTATTTTGAAGCCACAGATTCCCACTGATTTTAAAAATGATTAAAAATCCGTGAAAAGCAGTGTCCATCAATGGTTAAAGTCCAAAAAAATTAATTACGACAAAATCTTCCTCGCGATGACAATTTTCTGAATCTCAGAAGTTCCTTCATAAATTTCCGTCACCCGCTGATCCCGGTACAACCGCTCAACTTTGTACTCCTTCATGTAGCCATAGCCGCCGTGAATCTGCACTGCTTTGTGGCACACACGATGCGCCATTTCAGAGGCGAACAACTTGATCATTGCTGCCTCCTTGACATAATCGTGATGTCCGGACTCTTTCATCCATGCGACGCGAAAAAGCATGGTTTTTGCCAATTCGATTTCCGTTGCCATTTCCGCTAATTTGAATTGAATTGCCTGAAATTCCGCAATGGGGCGTTTGAATTGAACTCGTTCCTTGGAATAGCGCAGAGCTTCTTCAAAAGCTGCTTCTGCGATACCGATTGCCTGCGCCGCAATGCCTATCCGTCCTCCGTCAAGCAAAGTCAGCGCAATTTTCAAACCCTCGTTTTCTTTCCCGAGCATGGCAGACTCCGGCAAACGGCAATTATTGAAAACAAGTTCCGTGCAACTGGCTGTTCGCAATCCCATTTTATTTTCATGCTTTCCCACGCTGAAGCCTGGCGTGTCCCGTTTCATTAAAAAAGCAGAAATGCCGCGCGAACCTTTTTCTTTGTCCGTCTGGGCAAAAATGATGATCACGTCGGCGAAATCGCCGTTGGTCGTGAAATTTTTCGTCCCGTTCAGAATAAATTCATCGCCACGGCGCTCCGCCATCGTCCGCAACGCGCCGGGATCACTGCCGGCGTTGGCTTCGGAGAGCGAAAAACAGCCGAGCCATTCTCCGGTCGCCAGTTTGGGCAAAAATTGCAATTTTTGTTGTTCTGTGCCGTATTTCAAAATGCCTTCGTTCACCAGCGAATTATGCACAGCAACGCCAACTGCGGTGCCGGCGTCTCCTTTGCTCAATTCGAGAATAGCGCCGGCATAGGCGACAGTGCCGACATCCACGCCTCCGTACTGCTCCGGGACGGTCATTCCAAAATAACCCAATCCGCCCAATGCCTTCAATGCGGCTAAATTGACCTCGCCCTTTTCCTCTAATTCAGATACCCTGGGAGCTAATTGTTCTTCCGCGAACCGCCTGGCTTCTTCAATTATCATTTTTTGATCTTCCCGAAAAGAAAAATCCATGATTTTCATCTCCCTGTCATTTTAAAATAAAATTACGAGGCATCGCCTGAAATCAATTTAGTTGTGACGCCTGGAATGCATTTTATAGCTTGATTGCTGAAAAACTTTTTCATCGGTTTGCGGCGATGTGCAAAAATTCCCCGGTCAACCGTCCATCTTTCGTTTCCATCGTCGAGCGAAACAAACGGGTCCGCCGGCCGTCCCGAATGCCGGTTTTTCGTTCGCCGCGATAAAGCGAGCTTGTTCGCATGTGTGTGAGCATTGAGTGAATTGTGTGGAATTATTTGAGTTATGATTTGGTGTAATTTTTCTGTGCTGCGTACTTCGGGGAATAAAGTGATGTCATGTTGCTTGGATGGTAACTGGGTAAGCGCCGTTTCGAAATCGTGTTTTGCGGTGATGCCTGTACCGTCAGAAATCACAAAAATGTGAATCATTCAGACTCCCAGATTAAATTGATAAAATGAACAAATTGCCTCTTTTTGATCATTCTTGCACGAGATAATTTTACCTGAAATAGTAGAGCAAAAAACCAAATTCTCATGGACTAATTTTGAGGTAATAGGCACTCCTCCGGCAATTTCATTTTCGCCAACAATTTTTGTCAAACCTGTTCGTTAATCGAGTTTAAGTCCTGAAGATTTTGGGGACACTGGGCATTAACCAATCACCCTTTGCATTTCAATACAGCCGCTTAATAATCGGAGAAGTTCAACATTCGTGAGCGTTCGGTTCGAAATTCGTACTCGAAGTCGCAATCGGTCCGTCAGAGAAAAAGCAGCCGTGACTATTATAAAAAATCTCGATAACAAAGTCAATAGAAAATTTTTATTTTTTCAGAAATTTTAACCCACGCCATGGCGAATTATATTTTAGAGCAACTTTTGCTTCATCACTCCGTACAATTTCTAAAATGCCATTTAAATAGGAGTGAAATTATGTTACAACGACGCAATGGTCCTGCAATTTTTTCTATTTTCTTAAGTGCGCTGCTGTTTACCATTTTCTGCTTTGTCGGCGCGGCACACTGCTCCTCGTATGAAAGCAAAATTTCCAAATCGTTTTTCGTCAAAAAGAATCAGACGCTGAAGCTTAATTCTGACCTGGGCGCAGTGACAGTCAAAAGCTGGGCGCGCGACGTTGTCAAAATTGACGTCATCAAAAAAGTTCGAGCTTCCAGCAAGCGAAAAGCCGAAGATTTATTTAACCGCTTTAAAGTCGATTTTGTTCAAAATAATCAGGGAATTGAAGTCAAAGGAAACTACCACGGGCCTCATTCTTGGTTTTTCGGCGGCAAAAAGATTTCCGTGCGCTACGAAATTTTTGTGCCCTACGAATTCAATCTGGACATTCAAACCGCTGGCGGTAGCATCACTGTCGGCGATTTGGCAGGAAAAACGAGACTGAACACTTCCGGAGGAGGAATTTCACTGGGGAAAATCCTCGGCTATGTTGACGCAAAAACTTCCGGCGGGGGCATCACCGTTGAACAAGTTAGTGGAGATGTGAATGTAAAAACTTCGGGCGGCGGCATTCGCATCGGCGAAGTGACAGGGTCGCTGAAAGCGATTACTTCCGGCGGAAGTATTTCCACAAAATCCGTCAAAGGAGACGCCTTCGTGCAGACTTCCGGCGGCAGTCTCAAATTATACGGACTCATGGGACGCGTACAGGGACAGACGTCCGGTGGTAGCGTGACAGCGGAAATTGTCGGCGAAATTTCCGGAGATAGTTACCTCAAAACATCCGGTGGTGGCATGAAAGTGTACGTCAATCAAGACGCAGATTTCAACATCGATGCCCATTCCAGTGGCGGCGGCATTTCCGCGGATTTGCCCGTAACAGCAACAGGAAAAGTCAAATCCAACACCTTGATCGGCAAAGTGAACCGCGGCGGCAGTACGCTCACGCTGCGAACTTCCGGCGGGAGTATTCGGATCAAACTGCTGGAAGAGGCAAAATAAAGCGCATGATCCAGATGTAGTCCACCTCGAAGGTGGACTACATCTTTTAGCTGCCCCGTTTCGGTTATTGAATATTTGAATTTGGGATTTATTTGGTCTTTGGAATCACACCAAAGGTAGATGCGCCTACGGCGCATTTGTGATTTGGAATTTAAAAAATTTCTTGTTTCCTTAGTTTGAAGTTGTTATATTTTAGAAACAATGCGAATGACCAGTTAAAATTGAAGATAAGACGCTAATCGATTGTTTTTAAAAGGCTGACGCCTTAACTCCAGTCCAATTTCGGAATTTAGCCGTAAGGCTTTTATTGCTATTTTAATTAAAAATTTTCAACTGGTCATTCATATAAACAATTTCTCAAAAAAATCACAGGAAAATCCTATTGTCTGAAATCACGAATCCGGTTTTACAGGCAACTCATATCCGAAAGACTTTCTCATCTTTTCTCGCTGTGGATGATTTTTCCATCTCGCTTACCCCCGGAGAAATTGTGGGTATTTTGGGTCCTAACGGCGCCGGGAAGACCACTATTCTGCGCATGTTGGTTGGGCTCATTCATCCTG
>JAADFU010000123.1 GCA_013152715.1 Calditrichota bacterium | reverse complement strand
TTTTGCATCAAATGCGGCGGTCTCACCCAGCCGTAGTGGTAAATTTCCGCATCCACCAGCGCAACTTTCAGTTTGTGATGACCTTCCGGCTGGCGCGGATTATCATAATAATCGAATCGTCGAAATGATTGCGCGCTTTGCCAGGAGTAAATGTCCGGCCTGTTGCGAATGATGCGAATCTCGAACGGATACCAGCCATGTCCCGCATGATAGTGTTCGTAGTCGCCCCAGAAATGTTTGTAGCGAAAAAGCAATCCTTCAACTTCCTCGTTGGGCAGCAATTCTTCACATCTTTTCTGAATTATTGGTAAATATTTTTCGTGCACAACTTCGTCCGCCTGCAGATAAAACAGCCAATCTCCGCTGCATGCCTCTTTGGCGATGTTGGTTTGCATGGCGTTGATCACGCCCTTTTTGAAATATTTTTCCTCCCAGACCGTGTCGATGATGCGAATTTTGGGATCGCCGATAGCAGCAATTTTTTCGCGCGTCTCATCATCAGGATCGCCTTTGCCCACGGCAATTACAAATTCATCCACAATCGGCAGAATCGAGCGAATGGACTCGACTACCGGATAATACAATTTATCGCCATTTCTGACAAAAGAAAAACCGCTGATTTTCATAATTTTTCCTTAAAAATAGCACGCGGATGACACGGATAGCACGGATCACCGCGGATTTTGTTAATAGTTTTTCTGTGCAGCTGCTTAACGAACACAGCAAGGTGTGCTCCGTTTGGGAATGTCAAAAATTCCAAATTCCAAGCATCAAATGCGCATCCGCCTTCGGCGGAATCCAAACAAATTTCAGAATAGAATTTTTAAATTGTGAAATCGCAAATTGGAGTTAATCCGTAAGGATTTTATGAAAAAATCCCAATTTACAAACACCAAATGACTAATGCCCAGTGACCAATCACTAAAATAAAAGGCTGACGCCTTAACTCCTGCTTCAAACACCAAATGCGTCATAGGCGCATCCGACTTCGGCAGAATCCAAACAAATTCCAAACTAAAATTTTTAAATTGTAAAATCAAATTGGAGTTAATCCGTAAGGATTTTATGAAAAAATCCCAATCTACAAGCACCAAATGACTAATGCCCAGTGCCCAATGACCACTCACCAGTTACCAATCACCAAAATAAAAGGCTGACGCCTTAACTCCCTTGGCACTGCTATCCTAACCATTATTCCCCGAAAACTGCAAATGATACAACGTCTGATATCTCTCACAGCGTTTTAGCAATTTCTCGTGCGTTCCGATGTCCAAAATTTTTCCCTGATCCATCACTACAATTCTATCAGCAGCCAGCGCTGTGGAAAGCCGGTGCGCGATGATGAGCACGGTTCTGTTTCTCGTGGCGCGGTCGATGGCTTGCTGCACTTTTTTTTCAGCCTCGGAATCCAGCGCGCTGGTGGCCTCGTCGAAAATCAGAATTGGCGGATCGTTCACAATGGCTCTGGCGATGCACAGCCGCTGTCGTTGCCCTCCGGAAAGATTCGAGCCTTTTTGATTCAGCATTTCGTTGTACTTGTGGGGCAATTTTTCGATGAATTCGTCGGCAAAAGCGATGCGCGCCGCTTCTCTGACCATCTCGTCGCTGACCTCTTTCAAAGCGCCGTAACGAATGTTGTTGGCGACGGTGTCGGTGAACAAAATGGAATCCTGAGTCACCGTACCGAACAGCGTGCGCAGATCTTTGAGATCAATTTTTTTGATGTCGATGCCGTCAATGAGAATCTCGCCGGAGGAAACTTCGTACAACCGCGGCAGTAAATTTACCAGCGTGGTTTTTCCGGCGCCGCTGCTGCCGACAAAGGCGATTTTTTCGCCCTTGTTAATTTCCAAATTAATATTTTTCAACACATCGGTTTCTTTTTTGTAGCCAAAATTGACATCTTTCAGAATAATATCCCGCTCAAAATTCGTCTTGTGCACCGGATTGGGATCGTTTTCGATTTCCGGCTGGCGGTTCAGAATGTAAAAAATTCGATCCAGCGACACCTGCGCCCGGCGAATGTCGGCGTAGGCTTTGGTCAAAGTTTTCATGGGATGGAGCATGGAAAAAATGGCAAACAAAAACATCAAAAATTGTCCCGATGTAAATCCGCTGTTGGGATCCAGCACCATCCTGCCGCCGACGAGAATCACCAAAATCGCTGTCAGTGTGCCCTGCATTTCGCCGACTGGTGTATTGAGCGCTGTGTAAATCACTGACTTGCGCCAGAATTTGAAATATTTCCAGTTAATTTTTTTGAACCGCCCTAACTCAAAATCCTCGCGCGCGAATGCTTTCACGATTTTCATGCTGTTGAGCACTTCCTCGATGTTGGAAAACATGTCGGAAAATTTCTGCTGAATGCGCACCGCGTATTTTTTGATTTTTTTCCCCAGCCAACCAATGAGCACAGCGAAGACCGGTAGCACGATCAAACTCATCAGGAAAAATTTGGCATTCAGCGAAACGGCGATTCCCGCGTAAACGAGCAGCAAAATGAAATCGCGCACTAAATTGAACATCTGATCGATGAACATGTCCGACACAATATTGACGTCGTTCACCATGCGCACGATGGAGTCGCCGGGTTTGTTGAGCTGGAAAAATTTCAGCGATTGCTGCAAGTAGGTGCGGAACATTTCGTTACGGATTTCCACGATCGTTTTGCCGCGCAGGTTGGCGAACATGTATTTGTTGAGAAAGAAAAACAGATTTTTGACAAAAACCAGAATCAAAAAAGAGACGCAAATTACCAGCAGCAACAGCCAGGGATCAGTGAGCGACATGACATTTTTTAACGCCTCGATCGTTTGCGCGCGGATTGTTCCATTGCCGAGAGAGAAGATGGAAAAATTTTCTCCGGTTGTCTTGTGAATTGTCTCTCCCAGCGCAGCGGTGAAATCGGAAAATGTGTTGTAAGTTGTGGGCGCAGTCCGCGGCGCAAACACGTAATCAAACAGCGGCACCACCATAGTCAGACTGGCGCCGCTCAACAGCGCAAAGCCAAACATGAAAAACAATCCACCGGCTAAATAAACCCAGTGGCGGAACAACCAGCGATATAATTTAAGCAGATTTTTCATAAGTTTCCCGGAAATTCAATTTCAGTGGTTGAGGTTAATTTTGCTGGGTAATTTAAGAAATTTGGGGTAAAGATACAAGGAATAATTTTTGGGAAGTTAGTGTCTGGGGGCGATTGGAGCCTGTGAAAAGATAGCACGCGGATTTTCACGGATCAGGCAGATTGTTTCAAGGTGTTCTCCAATATTTAGCAACGAACAAAACGAACAATTTTATTCGGGCGAAAAATAATTAAAAACGAAAAATATTTAGCAACGAACAAAACGAACAATTTTATTCGGGTGAAAAATAATTAAAAATGAAAAATGTAAAATTAAGAATCACAAGAAAATTCGCACACCAACGGGGAAGCGGCAGGGCATTTTAAATTTTTAATTCCCAATTTTAAATTGCTTTTCCCCGTCTCAATCCTCTAGTACAGAACGAGGCAATTCAAGCAACATGATAAACACACCTAATTCGCGGAGAAAGGAGGTGATCGTCTCAATCCTCTGGTACAGAACGAG
This sequence comes from Calditrichota bacterium, assembly GCA_013152715.1. Taxonomy (NCBI): domain Bacteria; kingdom Pseudomonadati; phylum Calditrichota; species Calditrichota bacterium. The sequence continues at coordinate 250 of JAADFU010000123.1, read as the reverse complement.
GCAATTCAAAAAAGTTGCAAGTGAGAAGTGAGAAGTGAGAAGTGAGAAATGAGAAATAACAAAACTGTTACTCTTTCTACCTCGAGTTTTGCGACTTCTTACTTGCAACTCCCCGGTCTCAATCCTCTGGTACAGAACGAGGCAGCCTGCGGAATTAAAAATGTAAAATTAAAAATTAGCCACCCATCCGCCAACAATCTGTTTTAGGTTGGGCTGCAGGGCATTTTTAATTAATGAATTTTACATTCCA
>JAADFU010000122.1 GCA_013152715.1 Calditrichota bacterium | reverse complement strand
TTACTGTGGTTTCGCTTATCAATTCTTCCACTTGCTCCGAAACGTAGCGATACCTGCCGTAGGACGTTGTCTTTTTCAAAATCGAATGCCAAAAAATGCGATAGAACGACACTGTTAATTTTCTGTCTGGAACAATTTCCTCATCCGGATTGAGAACAATGAACTCGATGTCTGTGTTTTTTTTGGGTTCAGCATAGCCTTCTTTTTTCATCCGCAAACCAACGTAAACGTCGTAGGGATGAATGATCAAATTCTTGTAAGCGCTGACTCCGCGGCCTCCGGGTTCGAGAACAGTCGCGGAAATGATCGCCCGCAACGAAGACGGAGCTTCTAAATTATCCGGCAGTTGATGCGTAAAACGAAATTGTCCCTTATCATTCAAGACATGACTGCCTAAATCTATTTTCATCGATGCAAATTCTTTTTTCCTGTCATAAAAAGTAAAAGATTTATATTTTTTTGGTGAAAAGAGGTAAGATTCAATCTCAATCGTTGCCTCGACACGGCGTCCGGCAGCCGGGGGACCGAACAGGGTCATTGCCGTCACATCGATATTCATCGTCTCGCCGGCGCGATAATCCGGCATGTCAGTGGCGAGCGTGACCTTCATGCGATCCGGGACAAATTCCTCGATGTTGAATTCGGTTCTGCCGATTTCTTCATCCTCACCAATGCGCAAAATTGCCTGATAATATCCTGTTCTGGCATAGTCGGGAATTTTCACGCTGAATTCCGCCGCGCCCTGCTCGTTCAATTTGGCTCGCTGTTCGTAAAATAATTTCTGCTCCGGATCGCGAATCTCCAGCACCACAGGGAAAGGCGCCGGAACGCTGTTACCTTCGCCGCGCACAACGGCTGCCAGATGGACTGTTTCGCCAGGTCGATAAACGCCGCGTTCCCCGTAAACAAAAGCCTCATAGCCGTGCGTCAAATAAGGCGCGCCTTCCACGTCGAAATCGGACGTGGCAATCTCCCGGCGCGTCAGTTCCAGAAAACTCAAATCTTCGCCTTTGGAAACAGTGACCAGATACGGAGTGAACTCCTCTTTCTCAAAAGATTCCATTCCTGAGATAATGGCGATTCCTTCGTTATTTGTCTGCGCCTCGCCCAGAATCTGATTGTTCTGACTGAATAACTTTACTTCCGCACCGGCGATGGGGGCAAGTGACTTCAGAGAATTCACCCAGATCCAGAGCTCATCCCCGGCGCTTTTTGCCAGAATGCCCAGATCTGTGATCATCACCCATTTCGAAGCGTCAGTCCACCACTCCCGTTTATCGTGGGCAGTCACATTAAAAATGCCTTTTCTTTTCGATTTCAAGAAAGACTCCAGCGGAATCGGCGTGATCACTTCCCTGTTTTTTTCCATCTGAATGGTGAGGTCTTCCTCATAAACTTTTTTGCCTAATTTTGTCAAATTATACCAGGAATAGCTCTCGCTGAGATCGTTGTCATTGAGCAAACTGACCAGATTATTGGCGAAAATTTTGTCGATTTTAATGGACACCTGATCCACGTTAATGGTTGACAATCCGAGATTCAACTTGCCTTTCCGCGATAAATAAATCCCGTCACCCACAAAATCGATCTGCGGCGGAATGTCCTCGCGCAGAAAAGTGACGGTATTCACGACATCCTTTTCCAATCTGGAACCGTCAATTGCTGTCAATCCGCGGCGCAATTTCACTGTGTATGGCTGTTCCAATTTGAAATTTCCGCGAATGATCAAATAATAGCGCCGGGTCTCGAGACGATAAGAAATCGCCGGTTCGATGGACAAAAAAGAAGCGGCGGACTTTTTATCAATAGGCAGATTGAAACGAATGCGAATGTATTTATCTTTCAAAGACTCGCGCACCGGCTCCATGAACTCAACTTTCACCTCTTGCAACGCCGGCAGAACAATTGTTTTTTCAACTTCCTCTTCCATGCCCAGATTTCCGCCGATCGGCTTTAGTCCGGCAGCAACTGCCAGCTTGATTTTTTCGTCCTCTTTCACAGGAATTTCCGCCTCGGACTCAAGCTCGATTATTTTATCAGGGGTTTCTGTTTGCAATTGGAAAGGAATCGTTTTGCGTTTTCACCGTGACAAAAGAAGCAATTTCCTGCGGCGAGACCGGGTAGTTGAATTCCAGCGTGGTGAGCAATTTCGCTTTTCCTTTTTTCCCGGTCAAATATTTCAACGCAATATCAGCTCGATTAACTTTCAACCTGGGAGTGAAAAAAGTGAATTTTCGTTCCCCGCTCAAAGAAAATCCCAATCGGGAAAACGGCTCCTGAAGCACTTCTGCGGTGTATTCCGTGGAAGGCGCTAAAATATGCGCCGGAGAAAACAGCAGCGTCCGGCGATCTGTCCATTCATATCGTCCTTCAAGGGGCGGCGTAAATTTTACCCATTGCTCATCCGAATAATTCCCCACCAGCGAATCCGGAACTAAATCTTTCGAAAAACGAATGGAAAAAGAAGTCATCTGTTCAATTTCCCCGGTCGGAGAAAATGAGTCCACTTCCACCTGATTCTCTTTCCCGCAGGCGAAAAATAACAGCATCGCCAACAAAAAAATTGCTGAAAAAATTTGAGAATATTTTGCTATTTGAGCAGAAAATCTATTGAATGACAACATGGAAACCCTCCCATTGTTGAATTTGGAATTTAGATTTCGGAATTTGGAATTTTGCCTATCAAATTTCGAGTTTTCACTTTTATTTAAGAAACTACAAACTTAATATAATAATTTATTTGGGAAATGCAATAGCAATTTGGGTGTTAAGGAATAAATCGTAGAGTTAAGAAAGTTACGGTTTTAGAAACAGCTATTTGATAAAAGCTACTAAAAATAGCACGCGGATAAACACTGATAACACAGATTTACACGGATAAAAAATCCGCGACAATCCGCCTGATCCGCGTCATCCGTGGGCTATAAAGAGAAATCAAAAAATTTTTAATGGAGCTACTCAAAAAAGAATCGGTTTGACTGCTTGTGCTGTAAAAATGTAAATGATAAACAAAGTTTCATCCTATCTTATCAGGTCTTTTTGCTTTTTGTATCTTTTCCCCCGAATAAAATAAAAATAAACAACCACCATCATACTCAAAAGCAGAAATCCCAAAATAGCAATCCACTTCAGCCACGGAAAAGCCTTCACGAATACGGTAGGCTCCCCATACAAACAAAATGCCGCCCAGAAAAACGGGTGCTCGTAATGAATTTCACTGTCCCCTTGTTTCATAACTACTAATTTTGCTTGGGAGAGGGCGTCGGAGACGATCATTTTTTTTCGGAATAAATTTTCGTAAAATGCAGGCATCAATTCCGAAGTGAACTGATCGTCCACTTTCCACAGCGTCATGAGTACGATTTTCGCGCCGGCGCCCAGAAACAGACGCGGCAATCCCAAAACGCCTTCTCCGGCGACAGTTTTCCCCCGGCCGGTCTCGCATGCGCTCAAAGTCACCAGCGTACTGTGCAAATTCAAATCAGAAATCTCGTAGCCTAAAAGTAAGCCGTCATTAATCGTATCATTTCCCAGCGCCATGAATAAGCCCGAGAATGCGTCAAATCGATTGTCAAAAAGACCGTGAGTCGCCAGATGAAGCACATTCATGGCCGACGCAATTTTATTGAAATTATCTTCCGTCGCCTGTTCCCGATGAAGAATAATCGCCTGGGGCACAACCCGCTTGATCTGTTTCGCTTCAGCTTCCGCAAACGGAAGCGGCCCTAATTGGCTCAGTCGCAGACTGTCCGCGTTTGTCTGACCAACAATTTTCAAAGAAAATGAATCAACCGGATTGGCAATGATTAAAAAATTGGGATTTGAAGGAATCGCTTTCTTGTCTTGTTTGATAAAATAAGGACTGGGGGCGTAAGAAAACGAAAAATGGTTTACTAAAAGATCTGATTGATAAACAGGATCGTCCATTGGCGTAAAATTATTTTTGTTCGGCTTCTCAGCGAGCAACATCTCAAAAGACAAACCAAAAAGGTCGCCGTCTGGCACGACAAAAACACGCCGGGACAATCCGATAGTTTTCTCCGCCGGTTCCATCAAAATTTGGTACAATTGATGAGCGATTTCTGCCCGGTAAGGCACGTAAAGAATGGAATCGCTGGACACATTGTGAAAAGGCGTCATCAACTGCCTGACTTTTTCTTCGATGAAATCTTTATTTTTTTTGAGTGGAAACATTGCCACTTTATCGCCGGTTACCACCATAGCAAATGATTCATTTTCGGAGAGATGGTACATCAACAACGAAATTCCTGAACTTTTAACAACGGCGAGCGCTTGCGAAAATGGCACGACGAAAGTCAGCGCTTTTCCCTTTTGCTCAATCCCCTGCCGTTGGATTAATGCCAGCCTTTTTTCGATGAGCGTATATTTATCTGTTTCTATTTGAGTTAATAGCTGAGCAATTTTATCACCGCTATCCGGTTCAACCAACATCAGCCGATAAGCGCGCTGTTCTGATTGCAGCTTCAAGCGCGCGTTTATATAATCAGCCCAGAAAATTGGATTTTGCTTCCTGTTATTTTTCAGCCTGTTCCCGTTTTGAATTTCGGATAACACGCGGCTTTTCGACATCTGGTCAAAATAGAATAAACTATCGAGATAGGTTGAATCCTTCTCCTGCAAATAGAGCCGAAAATAACATTCCACTAAATTATCGTAAGCTTCCGTTTCCCGACTGAAATACCCCAGGCGAAACTGTGTCACTTTCAAGCTGCTGCGAATGTTTTCCACATAAGAGGCCGCTTGTAAAAAATATCGAATTGCCTCTCGCCATTCATTCTTCTTATGGAAAACGCTACCCAGGCCAAGAAAAACATCGGCAAATTCTTCATCTGATCTATCCTTTGATTCTTTCAATAAATCCAAAACCTGCTCGTAATATTGTTTGGCTTCATCGGAATTGCCCAAACCATCTTCGCTCTGAGCCAGTCCCAAAATCGCCCAGCGATAAATATCCGTGAAATTGTGCTTCTGCGCCATCTGCTCGACCTGCGCAAAATGCTCGCTCGCTTTTTTGTAGTTTTTCTCTTTGTAATAGGTTTGCGCATATTTCCATTTCCAATAAATAAGCTCACGAAATTTTTTTGCAGATTTGCTTCTCTGAATGAAATCAATATAATCCTGATAAATGACGCGCACTTCATCAAACCGCTTCTCTTTTAGCAAAATATTCGCATATCTCCCCCGAACGTCAAAGGCTTCCTGCCGCCAATTATATTTTGTCGCTATCCTGTAAGCATTATCGAATATTTTTTTTGCCAGATCATTCTGATTCAAATATTCATAAATATTTCCTTTTGCGACCATAAACCCGTACGCCCAATCGACGCGATGAATCTCGCGAGCATACTTTTCGCTCTGATCATAAACTTCAACGGCATCGCTAAATTCTTTCGTTTGATATAATGCATTTCCATAATAATAGCCCCACCTTATCGCCGCTTGGTAATTTTTTGTCCGTGCGGCAATGCGATAGGCCTGGTAAAGATTCGATTTTGCTTTTTCAAAAAAGCCCTTTTGATAAAAATACCGACCTTCATTCCCCATTATTAGCTGCATTGAATACAAATCATTGATTTTTAAAGCTTTATTTAATGCTGTGTCCAGATGCGCTTCGAATAAATTTACTTTCTTTAAAGACAATTCGACGACACTCAAATCGTGCAAAATGCGAATTTCAGTTCTGACATCGTTTGCCGCTCGACTTAAATAAAGCGCACGACGAAAAAGAGAATCAGCAACTATGAAATTTTTCAAGCGATATTGGCAGTTAGCGACCATGTCAAGAATTCTATAATCATCGCTGACATAAAAATTATGACCCGGAAAAAAATCTATTACGCCCTGATAATCTTTCCGATAATATTTAAATAACAATTGCAATATGGCATCATATTTTGCCGATAGGCCGAATTGGTGGAAGGCGGCCAAATCTTTTTTCTTGAGAGAAAAATACAAAAAGCGGGCCATCTTCTTGATAAAATCGAAAGACAAAGAATCATTCTGCGCAAGTATTCGATAGTATTTGCCTGCTAACTCCCAATTTTCCTGAGATTGAAATTGGGACGCCAATACCCACAAGCTGCCAAATCTGTAACGAGGGTCAACGGACAATTGAGTGAAAAATGCGAGTCCCTTATCCGTTTGCTTCGAAAATGAATACAGATCACTCAGCCGAAAATAGGCGCTGAAATAATGAGGATTTTCACGGATAAATTGCGTCAATGAATCAATTTGTTCGACATTCGGTTTAGTCCGGATCCTCTCCAACAAATCGTAATATTTTTTGTGTGATGCAGAATGGTATTTGTCAATTCCCGATTGGCAAGGAGAAGCGAAACAGATAGAAAAGATTATCCATAAGCATAAAAATAACGATGTCTGAAAAAAGAACGTTCTTTTTGTCATGTCTATTGATGATTAATGATTAATAATTCCGGCATGAATTCGCTGCCTGATTACGTAATTGTATTTACTATTTTTAATGAAAACTAATTTGAATAGTTCCTTGTAAATGCGTTAATTTCTTGTTGCTACCATGAAAGTTAATTAACAAGTCAAACGAAACCAAAAATTGACCAAACTACATTTAACTCACGAAACGAGGCACAAAAAAATAGGTCAACGCTAACTTTTTCTGCTCATCAGAAAAAGTTAATTAGCGTCGACCTTGCCAACCTCTGTTTCTCTTTGCAATTTTACCTCATCCTGGTCTCGTTGGTATATCCCGTACGAAAATTTTGTTCTAATCTCAAATAGTAGCACACTCGCTTACGCCGAAACAGACTTTTTTAAATAGCTGATTTGACTACACCAGTAATTGCTTTTGTCAAATTTAAAATCAACCCCCGGGGGTCGTGACGCTCAAATCCGCCAGTTGATAATCATCCTCTCCCGGCGGAGGCGGCGGGGGCGGAGGAAGCGGCTCGTGCCCGACCTGCGGAACGTCCTGACTCATCGATTTTTGCACAACAATATCGCCACCAATGTCATCGCCATTATCCTGACTGATGACCGGCATTTGTGAAAAGTCCGGGTGTAACATCAACGCCGGGCCCATCAAACCAAAGCCCAACAATGCCCACGCTAATAACATTAAAATAATTTTGTACATGATCTGGTCTCCTGTGTTTTTATTTTCTGGGAAGCAGTTTCAAGCCAAATGTTGCGACGACTCCGAAAATCAACCCCCGGGGGTCGTGACGCTCAAATCCGCCAGTTGATAATCATCCTCTCCCGGCGGAGGCGGCGGGGGCGGAGGAAGCGGCTC
>JAADFU010000121.1 GCA_013152715.1 Calditrichota bacterium | reverse complement strand
AGAATGAATTAAATGTAGCGGTTACTTCAAATATCCAGATACAATTTAGCGAAAATATTGACGCCGGGACAATTGATGAGAATACTTTTAACGTGGATGGTTCTGTAACTGGACAAATTTCTGGGATTTATGCCATTAGTAACGAAAACGTTACCTTTGATCCGGATAACGATTTTAAAAATGGAGAAATAATCACTATTACTCTCACTTCAGGCATTAAGGATATAAATGGAAAAAGCTTACTAAATCCCTTTTCTTGGCAGTTCATCATCGAAACAGAAAATGGATGTGGAAATTATCAATACATTCCAGGAACTGATGACATCGTTATAACTATTAATCCCAAATTTCCTATTTCTCCATTCAGAGTTAAAGGTGGGGACATCGATGGAGATAGTGATATTGATGTAATCTGCGCTTTTTCGGGTGGTATTGGTTCTTCAAAAATATCATGGTGTGAAAATGGCAATTCATGGAATGAAACTGTCATTTTAAATTACATTCCCCGTGTAGTAGAAATATTAGCAGTTGATATAGATAATGATGGTGACCTTGATGTTGTGAGTGCTAATAATATGCCAGTGACTATCCGTTGGTTTGAGAATGGAAACTCGTGGAATGAAACAACAATTACAAGTAGTTTGACGCGTCTATATGATATCTTTGCGGCTGATATCGATGGAGATGGAGATCAGGATATTATTGCTGCTTTCGGTGAGGAAAATACTGTTGCCTGGTATGAAAATGGGAACTCGTGGAATGAAACAATAATTACTACAACTGCACAAGGTGCTTCCGCCCTTTTTGCTGCTGACATTGATAATGATGGGGATTTAGATGTCCTTTGCGCTTCTTCCCTTGATAATAAAGTTGCCTGGTATGAAAATGGCAATTCCTGGAATGAAACAATAATTACAACAAATAATCCTTCTGCACTTGGAATTTTTGCTGCTGATATTGATAACGATGGAGACATTGATGTTATTTCGAATTCTGGTACGGATAATAAACTATTTTGGTATGAAAATGGTAATTCATGGAATGAGACAATCGTTTCAAATAGTGCAAAATACGAAAAGGATATTTTAGCAACCGATGTTGACGGAGATGGGGATTTAGACATTGTCTCATATTCAAGCGATAATATTCGCTGGTATGAGAATGGAAATTCATGGAGTGAAAATGCTATTTCATCATTTGGTAAAACAATAAATGCCATTGATGCCACTGATATTGACGGAGATGGAGATGCGGATTTACTCGTTAGTATTAACCGTGATAAAATTGTTAAGTATCCGAATTACTGTCTTGATTATGGAGATGCTCCACAAGTAACTCCAAAGCCAGAAGAATATCCCACTTTATTGGCAAATAACGGTCCCCGTCATGAAATTTCATCAGATTTATATCTCGGCTCCCTGATAGATTCTGAAAGTGACGGACAAAGAACAGCAAATGCCGACGGTGATGATACAGACGCAGACGGAGACGACGAAGACGGAATAGACCCTGCGCAATTGGAAATAAGCGAAGGCATGATTCCGGTTATTGATGTTAATGTAGTTAATAACACAGGGAATACCGCCACTGTCAAAGGGTGGATCGACTACGACGGTGACGGGGATTTTGATGCAGGCGAATCAGCGACTTCCACGACTTCCGCTTCGGGAGTTGTATCGTTGACTTTCCCGCAAGTTCCCACCGGTGCTGCTTCAGCTACATTTGCTCGTTTTCGCGTCAGCACAGACGCTAGCTCCTTAACTGGTCCCGGCGGATTTTCAATGAATGGCGAAGTGGAAGATTATCAGGTAACGATAACTCTGCCCCCGGATGTTGATGTAACAAAGGACGATACTTTAATAACGGACAACGATGGAGATGGTCTTGCCGACCCTGGCGATCAAATTCGCTATACAACCGTTGTCACAAATACTGGCGACGGAGACGGCAAAAATGCTGTGTTTAGCGACACGCCTGATGCAAATACGACGTTGGTAACCGGTTCTGTCTCCTCAACGCAAGGCACTGTGACTTCAGGAAATGGAGCTGGCGACACAAAAGTTGAAGTCAATATTGGCACGTTACTTAATACGACCGGAGTTGATACAATTACTTTTGACGTGACCGTAAACAGCTCTATTCCTGCCAATATCACTCATCTTTGCAATCAAGGACTTGTTTCAGGAAGCAATTTTGACGACGAAATCACCGACGATCCTGACACTGCACCTTACGAAGATTCAACGTGCACAGAGGTCGATGATGATTTTGATGATGATGGCGTAAAAAATGCTGAAGAAGGAGACGCAGATCGCGACGGCGACGGTATTCCTGACCATCAGGACTACGACCCCAGCGGCTGGATTTACAATGAAGATAACGGTGACATTATTTCCGGAGGTACGATTTCGGTGTCACCGTCAGCAGGGGTAAATATTATTCAGGATGGCTCAAGTGGTTATTATCAGTTTACTATTTCTCAAAATGGAGATTACACCTTATCTTACAATCCCCCATCAGGTTTTAATTTAAGTTCAACCTGTAGCGAACAATCCGGCAAACTTGATCCTGATCCGGCGACCGATCCCAATCCTTATGTTGTGGGTGCGGGCAGCAAGGACGGCACAAGTAATAAAATGACTAACTGGAATTGCGGGGATAATCCCTATTATTGGGACTTTCATTTAGAAGTTGGTGATCCAGTCATTATTAATAATAACATCCCGTTACATCCGCAACCGACGAATATAACACTTTCTTATTTTACAGCCGAATTAGATCAAAATGGTATCCTGATCCAATGGGGCACAGAAACCGAACCTGATAATGCAGGCTTCAATATTTTCCGCAGCCAGCAAGAAAATGGGGAATATTCAAAAGTCAATGACAACTTAATTCCTGCGCAAGGGAATGCCACCACAGGCACCAATTACACATATCTTGATTCACCGGAGCAATCAGGAAATTATTTTTACAAATTACAATCCACAGCCTTAACAGGTCAAAACACCTTTTATGGACCAATTTCTATAATTTTAACTTCAGCAAATATAAACAAAAACACCATCCCTGACAATTATGCACTCTCGCAAAACTATCCCAATCCGTTCAATCCGGAGACAAGTATCGAGTACGCATTACCCGAACCGGCGCAGGTGACACTATCAATTTACGACATCAATGGCCATCTGGTTCGAAAATTGGTTTCAGGTAAACAAGCGGCTGGTGTGCATCTCGCAATATGGGACGGCAGAGATAATGCCGGCGCAAAAGTTGTCAGTGGAATTTATTTTTATCATTTTAAAGCTGTAAGCAAAAATCAGATTTTTAGCAAAACGAACAAGATGATTTTGATGAAATAAATTTTTGAGAAGATGTGCTCCACTTCAAAAATGGAGTACATCTTTCATATTGATAGCTATCAAATTTCACGCAAAAATTATTTTAAATTCACAAAAAAATTCCTTGACTTTTTTGCTAATTTTTGTATATTAATAATACTATTAGCGATAAACATTTAATTATTAGTTCTATCTGATTTCTTTTAGACTGGTTAAGTCTGTTAATTTCCTTTATAATAACTGAAATCGGATCATTCATAAAAATTAAATTGGGGGTAGCAAATTTATTTAAATGTCATTTATTAATTGTTCAGCACTCTGGCCCTTAGAAAAAAATTTGTTAATATGGAAACAGAATATATTTTCTGAAAATTCCTTATGCCTCATTCATTTCAGCAGAAGCTGATACTACCTACGCCGAAGACGAATTCCCAAAAATATTTTGTTTCATACCCTAATTATCTCCACTCATAAAGTAAGAAAAATTCTTGCTCTGTCAATCTGATATACACGCTTTAGATATGGTAAAACATTAGACTGGTTACTAATTCAATTTTAGCGTTGTGGCCTCTTTCTTGCATTTGCCAATCATATTGTGTCAGACCAGTTTTCAGATTAGGCATTACGGGAATTCAAAATAATATTTAGTTTGCAGCATAGCTCATACATCACGAAAACAGGAGGAATTAAAAATGACTTTGCTCGTTTCTCCGAACTGAACAAAATTTTATATTAAAAAGACATGAATTATATTAAACGGGAGCAACAGCAAAATATTCTTTTACTTGAATCGACTTAATTTAGTAATTCCCTTAACACTTAAAAATAGAACATCTAATAGGGAGACGGAAAAATGAAAAAAAGTTATTTAACTACTACGCTCGTTTTATTCTCATTTTTGCTCTTAACCTCGGTGGCATCATTTGCCCAGGCCGATGCATTGCAGTGGGCAAAACGCGCGGGCGGGACAAGTTGGGATCAAGGACATAGCATCGCCAGCGATGGCGCGGGCAACAGTTTGGTGACAGGATATTTTCAAGGTACAGCCACCTTTGGCGCAGGAGAGTCCAACGAGACGACCCTGACCAGCGCAGGAAGCGAGGATATCTTTGTCGCCAAATACGATGGCAGTGGCGCTTTGCTCTGGGCAAAACGCGCGGGCGGGACATCTAATGAAGGTGGATATGGCATCATCAGCGATGGCGCGGGCAACAGCCTGGTGACAGGATACTTTCAAGGTACAGCCACCTTTGGCGCCGGCGAGGCCAATGAGACGACCCTTATCAGCTCGGGCAATCATGATATCTTTGTCGCCAAATACGACGGCAGCGGCACTTTGTTGTGGGCAAAAAGCGCCGGCGGAACATCTAATGATGATGGACATAGCATCGCCAGCGATGGCGCGGGCAACAGCTTTGTGACAGGATATTTCCAGGGTACAGCCACCTTTGGCGCCGGCGAGGCCAATGAGACGACCCTGACCAGCGCGGGTGGTTATGATATCTTTGTTGCCAAATACGACGGCAGCGGCACGTTGCTATGGGCAATGCGCGCCGGCGGAACCTCTGGTGCTTATGGATATGGCATCTCCTGCGACGGCGCAGGCAATAGTCTGATTACAGGATATTTCAAAAATACAGCCACCTTTGGTGCCGGCGAGTCCAATGAGACGACCCTGACCAGCGCAGGAAGTGATGATATCTTTGTCGCCAAATACGATGGTAACGGCGCCTTGCTGTGGGCCAAACGCGCCGGCGGGACAGATTATGACGATGGACTTGGCATCGCCACTGATGGATCAGGCAACAGTCTGGTGACTGGGATGTTCAATGGCACAGCCACATTTGGCGCCGGCGAGTCCAATGAGACAACCCTGACCAGCGCAGGGAGTGATGATATCTTTGTCGCTAAATACGATGGTAACGGCACCTTAGTGTGGGCCAAACGCGCCGGCGGAACAGATTATGATGATGGAAACGGCATCGCCACTGACGGCTCGGGCAACAGTCTGGTGACAGGATATTTTGAGGGTTCAGCCACCTTTGGCGCCGGCGAGGCCAATGAGACGACCCTGACCAGCGCCGGTCTCGATGATATCTTTATCGCCAAATACGATGGTAACGGCACCTTGCTGTGGGCAAAAAGCGCCGGCGGAACAGACTATGATCAAGGACGTGGCATCGCCAGCGATGGCGCTAGCAACAGCCTGGTGACCGGGTATTTTGAGGGCTCAGCCATCTTTGGCGCCGGCGAGGCCAATGAGACGACCCTGACCAGCGCCGGTGGTCATGATATCTTTGTCGCCAAGTATGGTCAGCAACAATCAGCAGCAGAAATCGATGTCCAGCGTCCGGCTGGAACGTCCATAGCCGACGGCGGCACTGACGATGTGGGCAATCAAAATATCGGCACCGTAAATCTGACCTACACCATAGACAACACTGCCGGCACGGCTCAACTTAATGTGACCGCAGTAAGCGCTACCAATCTGACGAATTGCAGTAATTTCACCGTTGTAACCGGTCTGCCGCTGCATGTCGCTGCGGGTGGGACTGGCACGCTGCAAATTTCGTTTGATGTGGACGCTGCCGGTGCTTTTAGTTTTGATATGGATATTGCCAACAACGATGATGACGAAAATCCTTATGACATTCAGGTAACCGGCAACGGCACCCAGCCGACCAATATCGTGCTGTCATCTTTCTACGCTAACATCAGTCAGGATGGCATTTTGCTGCAATGGACGACGGAAACCGAACCAAACAACGCCGGTTTCAATATTTTTCGCAGTCAGTCTGAAAACGGAGAGTACGCAAAAATCAATGAAAATCTGATTCCGGCGCAGGGGAATGCCACTACCGGCGCCAACTATTCGTATCCGGACAACTCAACGCAGATGGGAAGTTATTATTACAAATTACAGTCCGTTTCTCTGACCGGCGACACCAGTTTTTACGGCCCGGTTTCAGTTATTTTGACTGCCGTAGATAACAAGAAATACACTGTGCCGGATGATTACAATCTGTCACAGAATTATCCCAATCCGTTCAATCCGGAGACGCAAATCAATTATGCGCTTCCGGAACCGGCGACCGTCACGCTCAATATTTACGACATCAACGGTCACCTGGCGCGCACTCTCGTCTCCGGTCAAAAATCCGCCGGACTTCATACGGTAACCTGGGACGGCAGAGATAACAGCGGCGTCAAAGTTGTCAGCGGGATTTATTTTTATCATTTCAAAGCCGCTGGCGCAAAGCAAAGTTTCAGTCAGACGAATAAGATGATTTTGATGAAATAATTTTTTTACTTAAAAAGATGTACTTCACCTAAAAGGTGGAGTACATCTTTTGATTAGGCTATCCCAGCAAACGCCTGTTTGAATCTGCAAGTAAATTTTCCCTTGACTTTTTCAATTTAAATGTTAAATTTTATTGCAATAATTTCTTCCAAATAACTGGTGTTCCTCATCTTTTGCGTGCATCCGCTATCAAAATCAAATTAGAGGATTCCAAAATGATTCCCCAAAAATCTATTAGATTGCTCATCGTATCAGCGCTGCTCATCTTGTTGCCTCTTTTGGCGATTTTTTTTGATTTTCATTTTCAAAAACTAAATCGTGAACAACATCGAATGTCTGGGGCGATGGAAGCATTGAATTTCTGGACGCGTTTGCGCGCTTATCCGTACAAGGACATCCCAGCAGATAAATATTTCAAAGCTTTTCAAAAAACTCAATTGAATTTGCGCAAGACCAATCAGCTTCCGACCGATTTGTCACCCTGGCAATCCATGGGTCCGCACAATGTGCCGGGCAGAATGATCAGTCTGGCGGTGAATCCTAAAAATCAGGAAACGCTCTACGCTGGTGGCGCGAGCGGTGGTTTGTGGAGAACCTACAAAGCATCGACTGGTGAAAACTGGCATCGTGTGCACACCGGATTTCCTACCCTGGGGGTCATGGCAATCGCTATCGACCCTGTGGACACAAATAAAATTTATATTGGTACCGGCGAAGTTTACGGCTACAAACGCTCCATCGGCGGCACCGTGATCCGAACCACGCGCGGCAGCTACGGCATCGGCATTTTGAAAACAAGCGATGGCGGCGCCACCTGGGAGAAAAGTCTGGATTGGACGCAGCACCAGGAACGAGGTGTCCAGTGCATCGAAATCAACCCGTTGAATGAGAACTCTGTACTTGCAGCTACGTCAGAGGGAATTTACAAATCCGTTGACGGAGGAAAAAGCTGGCAATTAGTATTGGACGCTTTCATGGGGGAGGATATCGTTATTCATCCCACAGACACGACAAAAATTATGGTTTCTTGCGGAAATTTGGGGAGCGCCAATTCCGGAATTTATCGTTCCACAGATGCAGGCATGACCTGGAAAAAATTAAATGGTGTTCCCAATTTCAGCGGGAAAACGCTCATCGAAGCCTATGCCGCAAATCCGGACATTGTTTTCGCCAGTGTAGCAGATAGCCTGAGCGGCATTGGTCTGTATCGAACCGACAATTTCGGCGACACCTGGACTCTCGTGAATGATGAAGATGTCCCTCGCTATCAAGGATTTTTCGCGCACTGGGTTGCAGTTCATCCGAATGATTTGAATCAGGTTATCCATGCCGGGGTGAATATTTACAAATCGCACGATGGTGGTTACACGCTCAATTCGGTTTACGGCCCTCATGTGGATCATCACAACTATGCTCATGATCCGCAAAATCCGGACATCATTTATATTGCCTGCGACGGAGGCGTCTATCGCAGCACAGATTTCGGCGACAGCTACCAAAATATCGGCTATGGTCTGCAAACGGCGCAATTTTACAATGGATTTTCAAATTCTGCCAGCGATTCGAATTTGGCAATGGGCGGTTTGCAAGATAACAATACCGCTATTTACCTGGGCAGCAAAGATTGGAATTTGGTCATTGGCGGAGACGGCTGCTGGACTGCGATCAACCAGCTTGACGATAATATTTTGTACGGAGAGTATCAGTACAACAGCATTCAAAAATCGCTAACCCGGGGGCAATCGTTCTCATCAGCGACAAACGGCATGAGAGGCGCAGCTGCTTTTGTCGCGCCCTATGTAATTTCTCCTTCTAATCCATCTGTTTTGTATTCCGGCAGACAAGTAATTTTCAAAACGATAGACGGGGCACAAAACTGGTTCGCGACGAACAACAGCGCACTGCTTGATGGCAATTTCGCTCTTTCCATGGCAGTTGCCGCCAGGAATCCCGACATCGTCTACGTGGGTACAGCGCCTTTGTACACGCGCGCCAATATTTTCAAAACAACCAACGGCGGCGACAACTGGATGAAAGTCACTAACAATTTGCCGGATCGCTACCCCATGGACATTGCCATTGATCCCGACGATGCGAATACAGTTTACGTTGTATTTGCTGGCTTTGGTGCCGGGCACGTTTTCAAAACAACAGATGCGGGAATTAGCTGGACAGACATCACCGGTTCGCTGCCTGACGTGCCAACTCTGGCGATCGCCATTGATCCCTTGAATTCGAATCACGTTTATGTGGGAAATGATGTTGGCGTTTACGCTTCCACTGACGGCGGCAATAGCTGGCAAAATTTCAATGAAGGCTTGCCCGAGGCAGTCATGGCAATGGATTTAAGCATTTCTCCCGCCAACCGCAACATCCGTGTGGCGACGCACGGAAACGGCGTCTATCAAAGACCGCTGCTTTTCAAGCCGACAATTTATCTGGTCTATGCATTGAGTCAAATTCCCACAGCGGTCCTGGCGGAAACGCCGCTTCAGTTTTCAGTGAATGCGACCAATCAGGGCTCGGAACCGTTGAGCGAAACAGCGACGGTGATGCTCAGGGTCATTGATCCGGCAAAAGCGGAAGTTTACTCGAATTCACAACAATTCAGCGATCTTCAGGCGAAAGAAACAAAGACAGTAACTTTTGCCGGTGAACTTATCCCGCACGAAATCGGCGAATATGAGATTCAATTCATTGATTTCGGCACAGCCTCGCAACCGAAAAATGACACGACGCGACAAAGCATGAACGTGACCAGTGCTCCGACATTGGCCAGTGCAACAGTTCGAAAAGAATATCGAGCGTATGAGGAAATTATCGGCGGAAGCCAATTTTCTTTCGGCGATGACGACTATGCCACAGTTAATTTACCCTTTCCGTTCACTTACGATCTTTACCAATACGACAAAATCCAGATTTGCGCCAACGGCTGGTGTGAATTCGGAACGGGTGCAGCCGGATCAGAGCGCGGAGTTTCCACATCCAACCAACTCGGTTCAGTCGGCGCCAACGAAAACGGACGGTTAGCTTCTACTTCGAGGCCTTCGAAAGCGTTAGGCCCCTGGTGGGAAGATTTGAACCCTGACGGCGGCGGTAAAGTGAGCTACAGAACGCTGGGTTCTGCTCCGAATCGCGTTTTGGTAATTCAATGGAAAAATATGCGCGCCTATTGGGATCCCTCAACTACCACAAGGGTAAATTTTCAGGTTCGTCTGTACGAGACTTCCAATGTCATCGAATATCACTACGGACAAGTGCAGGCGGGCACTTTTAGCGGTCAGGACTTGGGCGCCATGATTGGTTTCAAGGATCACATCGGCGGGAGTTTTCACTTTTATGACATTGCCGGCAACGGCATCGAATCGGCGAGCGAAATTGTGACAAATTTGAGCCCGCTGACGGATTGGCCCGGTCCAGATAGCTGCTTTGTCATTCAAACGCTCACCACTGGGATCAGCGAAAACAAACCAGAGCTTCCGTCCACAATTGCGCTTTATCAGAATTATCCGAATCCGTTCAATCCGACGACGACGATCAGATACGATTTGCCGGCGACTACCATTGTCAATTTAAAAATTTACAATTCTCTGGGACAGGAAGTGCGCGCGCTCGTGCGAGGCGTTCAATCTGCTGGCAGAAAAATGGTCGTCTGGGACGGCAAAGATGATTCCGGTTTCCGCGTGACCTCAGGCGTTTATTTTTATCGTTTGGAGGCAAGCAATGAAATTCAAATTCGGAAAATGGCAATTTTGAAGTAAAATTTATCGCAAGCCCGATTTCTCTGAAGGGCAACCCCGACGGGTTTGAACGGTTTTCGTTTAATTATGAAAAAAATTATAGGCATCGTTTTGCAAAATTATTTTTGGGGATAATGAAAATTAGTTTATTGAAAATTTCTTAAATTTTTCAGGGACGTTCAAAATCATTCATTTTTCACTTGACATTTTTAGGAAATATTGCCATCTTAATTAGAGATTTATCGCAAGTGTAAATCTGCAAAGCACAAATTGTAGTAGGAGAAAATTAATTTCCATTTTTCAGAAATAAAAAATTTGCGGAATAATTAAAATGGGAGTTGAGCAATGGAGTACACGTACAAAGATTTGAAACACAAGACCGTGGCAGAGTTGCGAGAGATTGCTTCCGGAATCGAGCACGAAGCTGTTCAAGGGTACACGCAATTGAATAAGGAGCATTTGATTGAGGCGTTGTGCAAAGCGTTAAACATTGACATGCACGAGCACCATCGCGCTGTGGGAATCGAAAAGACGAAGATCAAATCGCAAATCAAAGCGCTCAAACAACAGCGGGATGAAGCCATTACGGCGAAAAATTACGCAGAATTGAAAAAAGTGAGGCTGGAAATCAAAAAATTGAAAAATAAACTGCGCCGGGCAATGGTCTGATTCCGGAAATGTTTTTTGAAGAACGTAGTTATTTGGCGCTATCAATGGCAGCGTAACTGGCGAAAATTAATCATTCACTTACGGGAGGGACTCTATGCTCAAAGAATTCAAAGAATTTGCCATGCGCGGAAATGTCGTGGATATGGCAGTAGGTATCATTATTGGCGCGGCGTTCGGTACCATCGTGAAATCTCTGGTGGCGGACGTCATCATGCCGCCTATCGGCTTGTTGCTGGGGAATGTTGATTTCTCCAATTTGTTCATCGTTCTCAAATCCGGAGCGCAGGCAGGTCCCTATCTTTCTTTGGCAGCGGCGCAGGACGCCGGTGCGGTAACTTTGAATTACGGCGTTTTTGTTAATACCGTGATTAGTTTCATCATTGTGGCGTTTGCCGTTTTTATGATTATTCGGGCGATCAATCGTATACAGCGACAAGAAGAGGCTCCGGCGCCAGCGCCGACGACAAAAGAGTGCCCGTTTTGCCTGAGCACCATTCCCATCAAAGCGACGCGTTGCCCGCATTGTACGTCGGAATTATCGGCATAGATTTTTTCCCGGAGTAATTTTTGTGCCGAATCCTCACAGGAGGACACGGAGTCCCAAAGATATTTTTGCTCTGTGGTTTGGCGTCTTTGTGTGGGTAGATTTTTTGTATTTTCCCTCACACGGAGATACAAAGTTACAAAAATTTTTTCTCCGTGTCCTGGTGTCTTTGTGTGAGTAATTTTTTGATGAGTTTAATCAAGATAATTGCGCAGACCGGAGTTGCTCGTGAAGAGTGATTCCGGTTCTTTGTAATTGGAGAAAAGGGTTTTGCTATGGCTAAAATTCTGATCGTGAAATTGGGCTTCACTTTTTCGTCACTGGCTCGCGAACGCGGCGATTTCGAAAATTGGGTCAGGGAAAAATCCAAAGTGGCGAGCGAGCGGTTCCTAATTTTCAATCCCGCGGAAAAATCTTTTTTCCCGGATGTCCGTCAATTCGCCGGTGTTATTCTCACCGGCTCGCACAACATGGTGACGGACAAGCATGATTGGAGTCAAAGGACTGCTGTCTGGCTCGCTGATTCTGTTGTCGGAAAAATCCCTGTTCTCGGAATTTGTTACGGCCACCAGTTGTTGGCGCAGGCGCTGGGCGGCGCTGTGGATTACAATCCCGATGGGACGGAAATTGGCACAGTTGCGCTGCATTCATTTCCCGGGGCAGCAAGCGATGAGTTGTTTGGAACGCTGGAATTTCCCTTTTTCGTGCACATGAGTCATTCGCAGTCCGTAACCCGGCTTCCGGACGGTGCAGTCTCACTGGCTCACACAGATCGTTGTCAGATTGGCGCGTTTTTGCTTCCGCCGTTCGCCTGGGGAATTCAGTTTCACCCCGAGTTTGACGCGCACATCGTGCGTCGCTACGTGGAGCGGGCACAGGAAAAATTGCGTCGGGAAGGACAAAATCCGAAACAAATTTTTTCTCAAATTCAGGAGACGCCGGCAGCGACTGGTGTTTTGCAGCGGTTTTGTCAGCTCTGTTTAAAAAAAGTCGGAACTCAGAGCAATTCTGCTTCGTGAGATAATTTAAATGTGTTCGGAGGGAAAACTCGTGCAAAAAATTCTCATTTACGCGGGATTGGCGCTTTTGGTTTTGGGACTGTTCTGGCCTTATCTGAGCAAAATACCTTTCGGACGTCTCCCCGGCGATATCGTGATCGACAAACCAAATGTGAAAATTTATTTCCCGTTGACAACGATGATTTTGCTCAGCATTATTTTGTCGTTGATTTTTCGATTTTTCAAGCGCTAAATTTTACATTATTTTACTCTTTGAAACGCGTAAGTCAGATTATTTTCAAAAACAGCTTCTATTAAACTCATCAAAAGGAATTTTTTTTGAAAAGTAATTTTTTGCTTGCATTACCCCTGGAAATTTTCTATTTTAATGTCTTAACTTCAATGATTCAAAGGAAATTGCATGGGAAAAAATATTAATTTTAATAAAAACAATTAGAAAACCATTTTTGCAAGCAGAACTGACGCGAGATTTTGATTATCTACCGCATTAAATTGGGCGGACCCGATTGGTGAAAATCCTGAATCGAATTTGAGGAGATGCAAATGCCATTTACTTTTGAACGGCTGGAAATTTCTGATATTATTTTGATTAAACCGATTATCCGGAAAGATGTGAGAGGATATTTTTTAGAGGCTTACAAAAAATCCGAATTTAGCGAAAACGGCATTGACATTGAATTTATTCAGGACAATTTTTCCCACTCAGTGCACGGCGTTGTGCGCGGTTTGCACTACCAAAAAAATCCCCGCGCTCAGGCGAAGTTAGTCAGGGTTATCGGCGGCGAGATTTTCGATGTCGCGGTTGATATTCGGCGCGGCTCTCCGACTTTCGGCAAATGGGTGGGACAGCGGCTCACTGCGGAAAATAAGTACATGCTTTACATCCCGCCGGGATTTGCGCACGGATTTTGTGTGTTGAGCGGCGAGGCAGATGTGCTTTACAAAGCCAGCGACGAATACGCGCCCGACCACGATCGGGGAATTTTGTGGAACGATCCGGTCATTGGCATTGATTGGCAACTGGCAAATCCGATCGTCTCGGAAAAAGATGCGAATCTACTGCCGTTGAGTCAGGCGGATAATAATTTTTTTTACGAAGGGAAGTAGCAACGAAAAAGAAAGGGGTGGTTTTCGCTCTGCTTTTTATTTTTCGCACCAATTGAGGAACACAAAAGGGACGGAGCTATTTCATGCATTATTTACTGCTGCTATTGGTGGCAGCGGCACCATCTTTTCTCATCACAGGGTATTTTTTCTATCGCGACAGAAAACGAAAAGCACCAAAACGGATGATTGCGCGTACTTTTTTCGTGGGATTGGTGGTGACACTGCCTGCCCTGTCTTTGGAATTAATTCTTTCCCGCGGACAGGGGATGTTGGATTTGTCACAGTTTGCCGGTTTTTTTGTTAAATCATTTGCCGTGGTGGCATTCAGCGAAGAATTTTTCAAGCTGGCTGTCGTCATTTTTTTCGTTTACAATCAAATGCAATTCAATCAACTCATCGACGGCGTCGCCTACGCGATTTTGGCGGCGCTCGGTTTCGCCGCGATGGAAAATTTTTTGTACGGGATCATCGGCGGTGTCGGCGTGGCGGTCTGGCGCTATTTCACGGCATTGCCCATGCACTTTCTGACCGCAGGAATCATGGGCTATTACATCGGTTTGGCAAAATTATCTTCTTCCGCAATGGCTGAGACAAAACACATTCTCACCGGACTCGTTTATGCCATTGCTATTCACGGATTTTACGATTTTATTCTCGTTTCAACGGCCGGGGCAAAATCGATGACGGTTTTCGGTGTACTGTCGATTTTCGCTGTTTCTCTGCTGATTTTTCAGGCAAAATACCGCTTGGCGACGGAAGCGAGCGCGAGCTTTTGACGCAGATTTTTTGTTCGCACTAAGACAATAGAAAAAACCAGCGCGGGAATTAATCGCTACTCCGATTATTCGGGTGAGAGCAAATTTTTGCAGGTCGATGTATTTTTAGCGCACCAATAATCGAGAAATAGGCCAGGGAAGAAATCTGCTGAACCCGGATTCCTGAATCGGATAGGGAAATTCATTGTAAACTTTGGTAATTTCAAAAGGCCCGAAAAGTTTTTTCAACTCTTTATTGGACATGCCTTCGGGCACGCGCACCTGGATGGTGTCGGTGATTTGCGATTTTCTCAGAACAACGATACCCGGATTTTGTACTGCTTGTTGCAGAGTGGACAAGTCAACTTCATTTTTAAATCTCAAAAATCTCTCCATGATGCAGCCCCTTGTTTGTCGCCAGTTTCCCCCAAACACTCCTTTTTATTTTCGTATAAAATAATAAAAAAAGATCAGGTTTTCAAGACAATAATTTGAAAGTAAATTTCGAGGGTATTTGTGTGCAATTTTTGATTTTTAAAAATAAATTTTTGAGGATAATCAGCTCTGCTTTTAATTTAAATAAAAACAAATAATTGGGTCTGTAAAAAACAAAGCCCGATTTTTATTCCAAAAATCGGGCAGTTACACATTTGAAATTTTCGGGAAAATTATTCCAACGCCTGATAAATGCTGTCCAGAATTGTGCCGTCGACCCATTTGACCACAGCTACGACTTTGTCGCCCAACTTCGGTTTTTGCGGTTTGCCCCCGATGATTTCTTCCACTTCCGCTTTGATTTCTTCAATCGATCTGATGGGCAGAGACGAATTTTTTGTGGCTTCGATCAAATCTTGCCGTTTCGGATTAATGGCAATGCCGCGCTCCGTAACGATCACGTCGATCAATTCGCCGGGCCCGCAAACGGTAGTCACTTCGTCCACGATCACCGGAATCCTGTCGCGAAAAGACGGAATGGGCAAAATAGTACATTTGGAAAAAAGACAATTTTGCCAGCCGCCAATACCGTGAAGCAGGCGCCCGTCGGAATGGGTGACGACGTTGGCGTTAAAGTTGACGTCAACCTCGGTCGCGCCGAGCACAACGACGTCGATAATAGAGGCGAAATTACCTTTGCCATGATAATTGTAGCTCGTGAAAGGACTGGTGTTGACGTGATTGGAATTTTCGCGCATGGAGCGAACGCCTTCGAGATCAAAAGTTTGTCCGTCCAGAATGTAATCAGTCAATCCCTCTTCCAGCATTTGCACCAGATATTGCGTGCTTCCGCCGCGCACAAATCGAGCTTTGATGCCCATCTCTTTCATCATTTCTTTGAGAAAAATGGCAAAAGCTAACGAGGTTCCGCCGGCGCCAGCCTGAAAAGAAAATCCGTCTTTCAAAATCCCGGTGTCGCGGACAAACTGCGCCGTCATTTCAGCGATCATGAGTCTGTCCGGGCTTTTCGTGATCTGGGTCGTTCCGGAGATGATTTTTTCCGGCTCGCCAATTTTGTCCATCACGACCACGTAATCGACGTAATTTCCTTGAATTTGCCACGGCACACAGGGAAAAGGAACGAGATTGTCGGTCACGACAATGACTTTGTCCGCATACTGCGAATCCGCAAGAGCAAAACCGAGCAATCCGCACGCCGACTGGCCGGTGAGCCCGTTGGCGTTTCCGAAAGGATCGGCCGTCGGCGCGGCGATTACGGCAATGTCGATGTGAACTTCGCCGTCCTGCACCGCCTGGTATCTGCCGCCGTGGGAGCGCAACACGCCCAGTCCGCGCATTTTTCCGTGAGAACAGTAATCGCCGAGAGGCCCGTTCATGGAACCTTCGATGTGATGAACCACGCCGCTTTCGAGATGATCGATGATGGGCGCGTGGCACGGAAAAGATGCGCTGGGAAACCACATCAGGTCTTTTACACCTAATTCGGCTGCAATGTCGAAAATCTGATTGGCGACAAGATCGCCGTTGCGAAAATGATGGTGCGTGGAAATAGTCATGCCGTCTTGCAAACCGGCTTTTTGCAGAGCAGTTTTCAGATCGGGGACAATTTTATTGCCATCATCCGGGTAGTCGGCGCAAGTGGCAATCGGAGGCGCTGCTTTGCGCCCGGTGGGATGAAATTTAGCCACGCCTTGAAAGGGAATTGCCTTTTTGCCGTTGACTTCAGTGGGAACCAATCTGCCGATCGCATTTTTAACCAATTTTTCGCTCATCTCACTCGCCTCCTTGCAGCCAATTTGCACTCAACTTCCTGGTTTCGATGGCTAATTTTATTGTTCGCTGCGCTCTTTTTACAACCGGCGGGTCGATCATTTTGCTGCCAAGGGAAACGACTCCCAGACCTTTTTTTTCAGCCATCTCAAATGCAAGTACTATTTTTTTTGCCTTTTCAATTTCTTCGTCCGACGGAGCAAATGCCTCATGAATCACCCGAATTTGCCGCGGGTGGATGCAGCCTTTCCCGTCAAATCCCAGCGATTTTGCTTCCAGCACGCTTTTTCGCAAGCCATCCATGTCGGTCACGTCAGAAAAAACAGTATCGATGGGCTGAATCCCGGCGGCGCGCGCCGCGTTCACGACCTGACTCCGCGCCCAGAAACTCTCCCTGCCTTCCAGAGTCCGCTGCGTCCCGATGTCCGCGGTGTAATCTTCCAGTCCAATTGTCAGTGCAATCACATTGGGGGACGCCGTGGCGATCTCGTAGGATTTGATTGCGCCGAGAGCACTTTCCACGATGGGCATGAGAAAAATCTGATTGCTGATGCCGCATTCCTTTTTTATTTTCTCAATTTCATCATCGACTAATTTCACCTGTTTCGCGCTTTCACATTTAGGGATGAGAATTACGTGTACGTTGTGCGGAACGACAAATTTCAAATCTTCGATGCCGCGAGGAATTTGATTGATGCGCACCATGCGTTCGCTGTCCTGAAAATCGATCTGCCGGAGCGCATTTCGCACTAAAATTTGCGCCGCATCTTTTTCCGCTGGCGCCACGCTGTCTTCCAAATCCAAAATGATGCCGTCGGGTTTGTGGAGCCCGGCGTTTATCATGAATTTCGCTTCATTGCCGGGCAGGTAAAGCCGCGAACGACGAAAACGCTCGCGTGAAGTTTGGTATTTGCATCCTTCGCGAAAGTCAGGCAGCCACTCTTTGTCATTATCAATGCCCAATCTTCGCACCGCGCACTCAAATCTTGCCATCATCACAAACGGAATTGCGCCGGCGTCTTCGATATTAATTTCAGCGTGTTGAATATCAAAAAAATCTGTTCCTTTGCGAATCAGCGAGTCAATTTTTTGACCGTACAGCGATTTAACTTTGCTTTGTGTGTTTATTTGAACGCCGCCGGAATTTTTGAGATTTAACTGAATCCAGCAATCAGAGCGGACGACGGGTCCTTTTCTCCCTGCTTCAGCAGTGCGGGTCATAAAATTCCTCCATTAACTCTATTGGGTCAAATGTTTGCCATTGCTGAATATACAAAATTTTCCCTTTCAACTCAATACATTTTTCAGGTTATTGCTTCAAAATACTGAACATTGGTTTAGAAAAATGAGAGCGTACAAATTATGTAAAAAGCATTTTGCAATTTGTGTTGTAACAATTAAAATTATGCGAAAAAATAACAAAAAAACACTTGACAATCAAGAGAAAAACAATTACATTATTATTGTTAAGGAAACACAACCTCAATTTTCTGATCATTATTTATTTTCCGCCCATGTGTTTTATTCAACCCCTGGTATCTGCAAAACAATTTCATTCATTGGGCTTTTAGGTTGTGTAATATCGAGAAGAAAAACTTTTGATGAAATTCAGTTTCCTGATTGAGAAAAAATCAAGAATACCCATGCACAGCAAACCGCATTAATAATAATTAAGCACGAAGTACGCGAAGCACAAAGATAAAGAATATAAAAAAATTTTCGTGCACTTCGCGGTTTAAATTCCTTTGCAAAAAAACGAAGATTTACTTGGTAATACAATAATAATTTAAGGAGCCAAAGAATTTTGAAAAAAATGAACCCATTTTGAAGTTAGCGACAATTGCATCGATGAAACAAAATCGGAAGATAACTATCATTAAAAGGAGGTGGTTCTCGATTAAAATTCTGTTTGAGGTCTGTCTAAATCACATTAGTTGATCACCAAACGAAAGAGGATCGCGATGGAAGCATCAAAAAGGAAGGCGGTAGCCATTTTTCTGATGATTGCAATTGGATGCATGATATTGCCGGGATTATTGTCGGCACAGGAAGTGGTTACCAAAAGTCAAGTCGTCACAATGGTTCATAAGTTCATTCAAACGAACCAGACGAAAATGAAATTTCTGCAAGGAGCGCTCATCGGAGAGCCGAGTCAATTCAAAGACCTGAAGTCCGGCGAAATGAATTGGCGCGTCGAAGTGACGAATTATGGCAAACACATGGGTTTTTTCTATGCCAAAGGCCAAAGTTTGCCAGATGGCAATATCCCCATCTGGTTCGCTGGATCCGGAAACAGCGAAGGGAAAATAAAGTCCAAATACCAGGAAGCTCCTACAATTAAGAAAGTGATTAGCGACGAACTGGGTGCATCATCAGGCGAAAATCAATCTGCAAAGCTCAAACAGGCAATTCGACAACACGAAAAGAAATATCAACTGCGGCCCGGTGAGACAGTTCCCAAAGGTTCGCACAAACCACTTAAGGGACCTGTATCACTCATATTTGATCCGACTAAATTCAAAAAAGTCATCCCGGCAAATGATCCCAACAAAAAAGAATTGATTCCGGAAAATCCGCCACAAGCGCCAACCGGATGGCAGACCATCAAATCGGAAACTTTTGAAGGCTCATTTCCCAATAGTTGGAATGTGTACGCCGCAAATGGATATGCCGACGCCTATTGGGACGATACGAGCTATAAACATCATGGCGGGAGTTGGAGCGGATTTTGCGCCGATTTGGGTTCAGAGGGCACGGGTTATGGCGGTCAGTACGTAAACAATATGCAGGCTTGGATGGTTTACGGTCCTTTTAGTCTTGCCGATGCGACTGACGCTAAAGTGAATTTTTGGCATTGGACAAAAACAGAAACCAATTTCGATAAATTCCACTATGTGGCGTCCACTAACGGCACGAATTTTTACGGCTACTACCTCACTGGCAACATGACCGATGACGCAGGTAATGTTAATGGCTGGCTGAGTCAGACATTCGATTTGACGAATGTTTACCAAATTGGCGATTTAACCGGACAAAGCCAGGTCTGGATCGCTTTTGTGTTTACCAGCGACGCCTCGATTATTGATGACGGCGCTTACCTGGACGATGTTTATATTAAAAAGAACGTTGGTTCAGAAACGCCGACATTGACAGACCATTTTACCTGCCGGGATGGAAACGATCCCTATAATACACAAACTTCGGTTTTTGATGTGACTGACAATATGGTCGTGGAGTTCACCAAATGGAATTCAAGCTCCTGTACTTCAACTCATTCTTTAGATGTAAAATTTTACGATACGAGCGACTCTTATTATTGGGGCGGATCGACAAATATCCCGGCTGGAAATTCCTCATGGACCTGGTGGGCAGGAATCTATATTTCGGGTCATGATCCGGCAAATGACCCAGGTCAATGGAAAGCGCGCATATTTGTTGACGGCAGCCAGGTCGCTCATGATAATTTCACTATTCAGCAACAAGGCGGAGAGCCGCAGCTAAATGCCCATTTCATGTGTAGTGATGGCGATGACCCTTATAATACACGGGCTGATACTTTTTATACGACGGATAATCTCGCAACGCTGTACACGAAATGGAATACTAACTCTTGTACCCGTGATTGGACCGCAAATATCAGCTTTTATGATACCAACGATGATTTTTATGCGGGGCTTGATTTCAATTTGCCACAAGGTAATTCAAATTATTCTCACTGGGTTGGTATCTATATTGCCGGCCATGATCCCGCGAATGATCCAGGCCAGTGGATTGCAAGAGTACATCTCGAAGGTACCTGGAAGAGCAGAGATGATTTTATGATCATCCAACAGCAGCAACAGGAGCCCACTATCAGCGTGGTTCCCACATCGCTGGACATCTACCAAACTCTCCGTCGTGCTCCTGATAATGAGAACGCTCCCCCAGATGATTATATTCCGCCGGACGGAAGATATCCGCGCGGATTGAAAATTCCGGATCCGGTAAAGAATTATTGGAAAAGTCACAGTCCAAATTTTGATTATGACCCCAACCAATTACTTTCTTCCGTGGATTGGAGCGCAAATGATAGCCCGATAAAAAATCAGCTTCAATGCGGCTCGTGCTGGGCGTTCGCAGCGATTGCTCTGGTCGAAAATTTGGGCATCTGGGACGATTTGTCCGAACAAGAACTTGTCTCCTGTGCGCCAGGTGATTGTAATGGAGGCTGGTATTGGGATGCTCTGGAATACATTCACAATCAGGGTGTTTCACCGGAACCTTGTCATCCATACGGCGGCACTAACGGTAATTGTAACGACAAGTGCAATAGTCCCGATTACCTCGTTAAGGTTACTAATTATACGCCAGCGCAAGGTCTCTGGGGCGAACCGGCAAATGTGAGCGATATCAAGGCGCAACTACAAAACGGACCATTAGCAGTCGCCATGCTCGTTCCTGACGATGGCACATTTGATAGTTACAGCGGGGGAGTTTACAATTACAATGGCGGATCTTTGTCATGGGACAATGGGCATGCGGTGCTAATAGTCGGATATAATGACAACGGACAATATTTTAAGGCGAAAAATAGTTGGGGCCCAAGCTGGGGTGAAAACGGATATTTCCGCATCGCCTATGATGATGTGACAGACGACGTCCATTTTGGCATGTACGCCTGCACAGCGTCTGGCGTCTATCAGGAAGGCGGAAATAGCGGGAATACTTTTGTCATTCAGAATACAGGAACCGCCAATTTGATTGTCAGCTCGATTACGGACAACAAATCATGGCTGACCTTTTCGCCGACAACAATTCCTACACTCAGCCCTGGCGCGAGCCAGACAGTGACCGTGACAATTACAAACTGGAGCGCGGTAAATTGTCCGACCGAAACCGGGACAATCTCCATTCATTCCAATGATCCGCAACATGCAACTGTACAGGTAGCAGTGACTGCGCATCCGCAATGTAATAATAATCCGATTCTGGTTGTCAACCCGACAAGTATGACTTTCAGCTCGAATCAAGGATCCAACCCACCTTCGCAGACTTTTGCTATTAGCAATGGCGGCGGCGGATCATTTAGCTGGACGGTCTCGGACAATAAGAGTTGGATGAGTTGCAATCCGACCAGCGGAAGCACGACGTCGGAGACGGATAATGTTACCGTTTCCGTAAATTCCTCTGGTTTGACCCCAGGTCAGACTTACACCGGCGCCATAACCGTCACTGCATCCGGCGCCGGAGGCAGCCCGAAAACGGTGAACGTCACCTTTAATTACGGCGGCGGCGGGCCTTGTAATCCACCGTACGTTAAGGCGGAAGATGCCAGCGGCGCGCAGGGCAGCAATGTGGTGGTTGATGTGACAATTGCACAAAATCCCAGCGCAATCGATGCTTTCGGTTTTAAATTTACATTTAATGCCAGTAAGCTTTCTTTTGTATCTGTGGAGAAAGGCAATTTGACCAGCGGATTCGATTTCTTTAACGGGCAGGAAAGTCCGACGGGCACGGTAACGATCGGCGGATTCGACACGACCCCCATTCCTGCAAACAGTTCCGGAACCATTGCCCGAGTCACGCTACATGTGAATCAGTGTTCAGAGGGCGAGTCCGTCACTCTCGGTATTCAGAATTTGACTGATGATTTGTCCGGGATGAATCCTTGCGACGGCACGTTTACCTGTCAGTCCTGTTTGCTGGGCGATGTGAATAACGACGGCACAATCAGCCCGGGAGATGCCTTGTGCGCATTTCAGATTTATTTGAATGGCGGAAATTTGCCGTCAGGCGATTGCAATAATGAGTGTGCGCTTTATGCCGCCGACATCAATTGTACGCCAAACGGAATCACGCCAGGCGACGCGCTGTATATTTTCCAGGGCTATTTGAACGGTGATAGCGCGCCTCTCGATTGTGATCCTTCTTTTGCCTTGCAAAAAGAGACTTCGCAGCCCAGAGAAATCAGCCTGATTCAGCTTTCTGCGGATCAACCGGGCGAGATCAAACTGGCGGTGAGACTTAGTCAAGTGCAGGGATTACAGGCGTTTGGTCTCAATGTCGGATTCTCGGATGATATTTTGCAACTGGTCGCAGTTAACAGTTCCCCATTGACGCAGTTGTGGGAGTCTTTTGGCGGGAAAGAGAGCATTTCCGGCGTTGTCACGGTTGGCGGTTTCCACAGTGAAGCGGTTCAGCGAAAAAATCCCGCTGTGTTAGCAGAATTAACTTTCCGCGTGCTGAAAGAAGCGGACGCTGCCGAATTGTGGCTTTATGATCTGACGGATGATTTGAAAGATGCGAGTTTGGCTGCGGAAACAATTCATGTGCCATTGACGACAACGGACGTGCACCGAGTTGACGCAAATGGCGTCCCGCAGAAATTCTCACTCAGCCAAAATTATCCCAATCCGTTCAACATGGAAACTGATATCGAGTACGAGTTGCCTGAGGCAATTCAGGCGACGCTGACAGTTTATAACGCCATGGGTCAGAAAGTGAGAACTCTTGTATCACAAAAGCAAGACGCTGGCCGTTATGTGGCGCATTGGGACGGAAAAGACGCCGTAGGCAACGATTTGCCTTCAGGGATTTACGTTTACAAACTTCAGACGGCGAAATTTTTTGATGCCAAAAAGCTGATACTCGTCAAGTAATTTGAATAGGATAGCCTCCTTTGAAAATAGGGGGCTGTCCTTTATTTAAAAGCTTGACGCATGACTTGTTTTCAGTGTTGACATCAGTAATCGGCTTGCAATCAAAGAGACCAAAAATTCTCATGGGCAAAATTAAGGGGTGGAGCTTATGAAAAGGAAAATTTTTTCACTGATTTTGGTTATGGTCTTGACGCAGGCGATTTCTTCCTTTTCGCAACAATTGGTAATTTTAAAACCTGCTAAAAAAGGCCAAAAGAGCGAAGCAATACCCATTACTAAAAAACAGTACAGAAAATTAGTGCGACAGACTCCTTCGAAATTGCCCGGGCTAAGTCTGAAGGCGACTCATGCCGGCATACTGGATACGCTTCTACATCCTTTTCCGACAACTGTGAATTGGGGCATTGCCTCCGGAGATACACAATCTTCCTATTACGAACCATTAGCGGCTTGCGTGATTAGAGCTATCGGCATTATCGGACAGAGTTGGAGCACAAACGAACTCGCAGATGGTTTTCTTTTACAGATTAACAAAGCCGCTTATGGCTGGAATTTTCCCGATGATTGGTGGAATGGAGACGCGATTTACACAAAAGATCACGGCCTGCCTACATTGTTAGGCGAACATTTGTGGGGAGAGTACCCGGCTCCAATTGTCGATGGCCAACGCGTATGGACTGAAATGATCTGGCTGGGACCAGAGCCCGATACCCACGGTGATGGATTTGTTGTCAGCATAGTTCCTTATGGCAGTCCGGATTCATATATGGGCACAACTTGCGCCAATGATAATCCTGCTGACACAAGCGATATTTATCGTTTGGCAAAATTTTATCAAGCGGGACGAAGCGGGCACGATCCGCAGTTTACTGTCAGGCACTATTCCCTGACGTGGTTGGTTGTTGTCGAATATTATGAAAATACACCGCCTTCTTTGGAACCCGAGACTTACTCAACTGTTTTGAACGCGAATGCCAAAGATTTGCGCTGTCATGTCACCGATGTGGATGCGCACGATGCCTCAAAAGCCGGCGCCCAGACCGTCACTTTGTACTACCGAGTCAATGATGGCGTCTGGCATACGACGCCCTGTAGCCTGGTGAATGGGACAAACACCGATGGTACCTGGCAAGCGACTTTGCCGTCCGGCTACATGAACCCGGGAGATCTACTGACCTATTATTTTCGCGCCGTGGATTTTGCCGGCGCTACCAGTGTTTCTCATGAAAATTCATTCGGTTATTTTCAAAAATACAATGATATTTTGGCTTTTTATAATGATGACGGAACATCGTATCCTTCATGGATTTTGTCTCCCTATTATGATAATCTCTGGCGGGATGGCCAAGGAGATCCTTACCAATATGATGTTTGGGTAGGGCTAACAGATGGCCCTCTATCCCATGAATTAATAGATCAGTATCAAACTATAGTACAAATTGATGCCTATTCGCCGGCGACGATGAACGACGATGTCGTCGGGAATTGGATGGCCAGCGGAGCCAAAAATCTTTTTTGGTCATCGCAGGAATGGGCAGGACTATTGATCGGTGGCTGGGGCGCCTTCGATGATACAACTTTTGCCGACGATGATTGGCACAACCAATTTTTAGGTATTCAATATGCCGGCGGGACTGGCCATGACATTGCAACTGATCCATTCAGAATTAACCCGGTTCAGAATGACCTTATTTCCGGGCCGTTGCATACTTTTCTTGGCGACAGTTTGGCTCTGTACATCAACACAAGTTTTGAATTGGGCTGGACCAACTGGTCTGATGCTATTACGCCGAACAACAATGCGGTTGTTTGCTTCACCGATTCGGCTCAGAGCAGAGCTATGGGAATTCACACTGAGAATAGCGGAAGCAAAACAGTCTTTCTCGGTTTCGATCAGCTCTGTCTCGATACAGGCGCGCTTCCGACCTATACGGTGACCGATGGCTATCACTGGACAGAAGCCAATGTTCACAGCATTGCCGATGCCGCCCTAGATTGGTTTCTCGCCCCCCCGCAGAGTCCCCCTGATATCGACGTAAATCCATCTTCATTTTCATTTCTGCTTGATGTCGGAGAATCCGACAGCTCGATTTTGACTATTGCCAATGTCGCGCCTGCCAATAATGCAAATCTGAATTGGTCAATTTCCACAATCACTCCCCAAATAGGCAGGGCAAAAAATCAAACTGATAAATCCAAAAACAATAAATTAAAGGGCGCGGGGATTTCACACAAAAGAAATTTGCCGCATTTGGAACTGGGGAAAGGAGACCCGGATCCCCGAAACGGAGAACCGATTGTCGAAAGCAAAGGCGGCCCGGATAATTTCGGTTACACCTGGATTGACAGCGATGAACCGGGAGGCCCGACATTTAATTGGATTGACATTTCTGGTACAGGCACAGAGATATATTTATCCGATGATGATTTCTACTCAGTGACTTTGCCCTTCACATTTTCATTTTACGGCGAAAATAAGACAAGCCTGAAAATCTCTTCCAACGGCTACCTTACTTTTGGCTCAGACGGCACAGATTTTAGCAATGACCCCATACCAGATAGTTTTGAGCCGAATGATATCATTTGCCCTTTTTGGGATGATCTCTATCCAAATCATGGGAATGGGGCCATTTATTATCAATCGGACGCAGAGCGCTTCATTGTCCAGTACTCGAATGTTCAAAAATTCAGTGGATCAGGAAGCTATACTTTTCAGATTATTTTATTTCAATCAGGAGACATTAAGTTTCAGTATTTGCATTTGACAGGAAATGTAACAAGTGCTACAATTGGCATTGAGAATAGCAATGGCAGCGACGGTTTGGAAGTAGTTTTTAATGCGAGTTATGTCCACGATTTATTAGCAGTGAAAATTAGCAAAGGTGTTCAATGGCTGGATATTTCGCCATTATCAGGATCTGTGCCCGCGCAACAAAGCGAAGACGTTCGCGTTAAAGTGAATGCCGCCGATTTGAACGCGGGAAATTATCAGGCCCGACTTGTTATTTCCAGCAATGACCCTGATGAACCTCTCGTCCAAATTCCCGTTTCTCTCGAGGTTCGCGGCCAATGTCAGCCGCCGTATTTGAAAGCAGCGGACGTTTCTGCTCTTGAGGGAGAAATTTCTGTGGCGATTTATCTTGAACAAAATCCTCAGCCGGTGGATGCGTTCGGTTTCCAATTTTCTTTTGATTCAACAAAATTATCCTTCAATCGTTTGGAAAAGGGATCGCTCACGCAAAATTTTTCCTATTTTCAGTCCTACGAAAATTCCGGCGGATTAATTACAGTGGGCGGATTTGATAATGTGGCGATTCCGGCGAATAGCTCTGGTTCTGTGGCAAAAATTGTCCTCGATGTCAATCCTTCGCCTTGCAACGAAGGCGAGCGAAGCGTGCTGCAACTGAGCGATCTCGTCGATGATTTTGTCGGATTGAATATCTGTAACGGTATTTTTAAATGTGAGCCGAATTGCCAGTTAGGCGACGTGAACTGGGACGGAGACCTCACGCCGGGAGACGCGCTGTGCGCTTTTAATATTTTTCTCAGCGACGGCGTTCCGCCCAGCGAATGCGACAACCCGTGCGCGCTCAAGGCGGCCGACACGAATTGTTCTCCCAACGGCGTGACGCCCGGAGACGCCCTTTACATTTTTCTCGGCTACTTGAACGGAGCAGAGTTGCCGCTGCCGTGCGATCCCAATTTTCAGGTCGCTTCCAATCAGGCGACTGACCGTGCGCGGCTGAGATTTGAGCGCATTGAGGGAAACGAAAATGGTGAAATAACTTTTGCTTTGCATCTGGAGAATTGCGACAAAATTCAGGCGTTCGGCATGGCGATTGGTTACCCGGATAATTTATTGCAATTTCGTGAAGCGACACCGGGTCCCGTCACTGAAGCCTGGCAAGCAATTGAAGGGAAAGAAAGCGTTGCCGGCGTGATTTACCTTGGGGGATTTCAGGACCAGGCGCAAAGTATCGAAGGGAAGAACGCAATTGCTTATCTAAAATTTAAAGCGCGCCCCGGAGCGGAAGGCAGCGGCGAATTGTGGATTTACAATCTGTCCGACGATTTAGTTAATGCAGAAGCGGAAAAATTTAACTTTGCCACGCTGCACTCCGGAATTAAGGTGATCGCCAACGGCGAGATTCCCGATGAATACCAGTTGCATCAAAATTATCCCAATCCGTTCAATCTTAACACGGAAATTGTTTACGAATTGCCGGAACCGACGCAGGTTACTCTCGAGTTGTTCAATACTACCGGACAAAAAATTCGTACTCTTATTTCACAGCGACATCCGGCGGGACGATTTTCTGTGCAGTGGGATGGAAAAGACGAAGCCGGCAATGTAGTGAGCTCGGGCGTTTATCTTTACCGACTGAAAACTCCCAGGTTTTCAGCGATGAACAAATTAATTCTTGTTAAATAATTGATAGCGTTAGTTGAGGTCTTACTTGATTACAAAATAATTACCAATATCAGTAAGGCCTCTTTTTATTGATTGGTAAATCAGAATTTTCTAATGTCCATGAAACAATGACTCAAAAATAGAATTTGCAAAAAGTTGTTGTTTTTTCAATTAATTGGGCTTACATTAGAAAATAGGCAATTATCACTACTTGGTCAGATTAGTTTTTTTAACAATATTTTGTTTTTCAAACTGCTTGACATCCCCCTAAATCCCCCTTCATAAGGGGGACTTCTTGGAATTCCCCAAGGGGGATGCTTGAACCAAATCTGACTAATCAGAATTGTTCAGTCAAAATAAATTACAACAGTGGTGCAGTGAACCGATATTGTTTTAGCGAAAAATCAATTTTGAATTTGCTAACATTTTAATAAGCACCAGCAGAGAACACAAACAACAATGAGTTTTTTCTGTCTGCGCGTTCCGTGACTCGGTGGCTGAATTGTCAAAAAAATTATTCAATACCTCTAAAGTGAAGCATCTAATAAATTACAGTGAGAAAGTAAATTTACCGGAGAAAGTAACATGAAACGATTTCTGTTGTGTGCGCTATTGGCGGGATTCATTTCCGTCAGTTTTGGTCAAGAGAAGCAATTGATTCGAGTGAAACTCTTCAGTGTGGAAGATGCCAAATTACTGCATTCGTACGATCTCGATTTTGCCACGCGCAATTTCAAGCGTTTTGCTGATATTGTGGCGACAAATGAAGACATGCAATTTCTTCGCGAGCGCGGTTTTGAGTTTGAAATTTTGGATAAAAATTTACGGAAAACTTATCAGGAAAATGTGGGGCTGGACGGCGACATGGGCGACTATCACACCTATCAGGAAATGGTCGCTGAAATCAATCAAGTACACGCGGCTTATCCCAATATTACGACGATAACCAGCATCGGTCAGAGCATCGAAGGGCGCGATATTTGGGCGGTCAAAGTCTCTGACAATCCGACTCAGGAAGAAGCGGATGAGCCGGATGTGCTTTACGTCGCCAACATCCACGCCCGGGAGGTAGCAACGCCGGAAGTGATTCTTTATTTTTTGAATTATCTGGTGACGAATTACGGGACCGATGCGGAAGTCACTTTTTTGGTGGACAACCGGGAACTGTGGCTGATTCCGACAACCAATCCGGATGGCCATGTTTACGTGGAAACCACTGATCCCATGTGGCGCAAAAATCGCCGCAACAACGGTGACGGTAGCTACGGCGTTGATTTGAATCGGAATTTTGGCTACAAATGGGGCTACGACAACAGCGGCTCCAGTCCGGATCCGTCGTCCAATATTTACCGCGGGACGAGCGCTTTTTCCGAGCCGGAGACTCAGGCTTTGCGACAATTGTGCATGTCGCATCATTTTGTGATTTCGCTCATGTACCACAGCTACGGCAAAATGTGGCTTTTCCCGTGGGGATACGTCCCGCAAAATACGCCGCATCACGATGTCTTCATGCAAATTGCGCGCAATTGCGTGGCGTACAATGGGTATCTGCCCGGAAATTTCGCTATGGGAGTTATTTATGGAACTAATGGAGATTCGGACGACTATTTTTATGGTGAGCAGACGGAGAAGAACATGATTTTTGGTTTTACGCCGGAAATTGGCGCTGATTTTTGGCCGCCGGAGAGTGATCTTCCGCAGATCGTGCAGGAAAATCTTGGCCCGAATCTTTATGTCGCCAGGATCGCCGGCCTCATTGCTGAAAATCCGTACCGCATTAATCCGCCGGCTGTGCCCGCGATAAACGAATTAGGCAGCGACGATGACGGAAATTACACCGTGAGTTGGACAATTCAGGACGATCCGGTGAATCCCGCCGTCGCTTATCAATTAGATGAATTGAGCGGAGATACGCTGGTGACGGATTTGGGTGATGACGCCGACGCGCGCTGGAACATGCACGGTTTTGAAATTAGCTCTGTACGGGCAAACAGCGCGCCCAAGAGTTTGTACTCGCAAATGGGCGACAATTTGAACCATACGGCGACACTCAAATTCCCGCTGATTGTGAGCGCCGGCATGGCGTTGACATTTAACGCCTGGTACGACATTGAGAAAGATTGGGACTATGCCTACGTCGAAGTCTCCTCTGATGGCGGCGCCAATTATCAGAGTATTCCCGGAAATATTACTACGACGACAAATCCCAACGGAAATAACATGGGCAACGGCATTACCGGCGATTCCAATGGCTGGGCGCAAGCGGTTTTCGATTTGAGCGGATTCGCCGGACAAAGTATTATTGTTCGGCTGCATTATGTGACGGACGCCTACGTTACCGGAGAGGGTATTTATTTTGACGATATTTATCCGGTGCCATTTTTTAGCAACGACACGACGTTATCGGATAATTTGACGACTGCCAGTTTTTCTATTTCCGGCAAACTTCCCGGGACATATTACTACCGCGTTCGTGCCAAGGACGCGGACGACCAATGGGGCGGTTGGAGCCAATTGGAAGATATTGTAGTGACCGGCGCTCCGTCAGATTGTCAGTTGGGAGACGTCAACATGGATGGTGACATCACTCCCGGCGATGCGTTTTGCGCGTTTTTTCGATATCTGTCGGGTTCATTTCCCGCGGATTCTTCTTGCTCAAATCCCTGCGCGGAATTCGCCGCGGATATTAACTGTTCTCCTAACGGAGTTACCCCCGGGGATGCGCTTTATATTTTTCGCGCCTATCTTAACGGGAAAAATCCACCGCTTGATTGTCTGCCAACAAATGGATTTTCCGGAGATTCCAATACCGTCAAAAGAAATATCTGGTTTGAGAAAATTGCATCGTCGGATTCATTGACGATGACTTTTGGCGTTTTTGTGGACAGCGCTGTGCAAATGGACGCTTTTGGAATTGACATTGGTTTTCCCGACCATTTGTTGAAATTTGTCGCAGCGCAAGCAGGCGAAGTTACGGAGACCTGGCAAGAATTTGACGCGGCCGAACCTTTTGCGGGGGTAATTCGATTGGGCGGATTCACCGGGGATAACGTCAGCGGTCACGACAAACATCTTTTGGCTAAATTACAGTTTCAGCCGCGGGATCAGGCTTACGGCGGCGGCGAAATCTGGGCGATGAATTTTAAGGATGATGTAGAGAAAGCTGAATCCGCGCCGCTTCATTTTGATCTGACGCCGACTTCCATCAATGCTCCCGAAGAGGCGCAAAAAATCGATGGTTACTTTCTCGAGCAAAATTACCCCAATCCGTTCAATATGGAGACTCGCATTAATTATCAATTAGCCGCGCCCGGGCGTGTTGAGATTTCCATTTTTAATACTATGGGCCAAAAAGTGCGAACTCTTGTTTCCGCGGATCAAACTGTCGGCGTGCATGAACTCGTCTGGGACGGGAAGAACGATGCCGGACATGTTCTCAGTTCCGGCGTTTATTTGATTAAAATGTTCGTAAATCATTTTAGACTATCAAGGAAAATTTTGTTGATGAAATAAAAGTATTTTGGAAAAACATTTTTTTTATCTGAAACGACTACTCGCTGACAGTTGATTCTGTTCGGCTGTCAGTGCTTTTGTAAATTTAGCAAAACCTTAACGCAGCATGTTGTAATTTAATTACATAAAATTTCTTGCAAGGAGGGGTAGTCATGTCTATAAAGTTGCTATTTGCATTGCTGATAATTGTTGCCCTCGCTGTTTTTGTCGGCGGGGCGCAAAGTCCGCAACATCCGCAAACCAACAGGGCGCAATTACTCAACTTAAAACAGAAATACCAGCAAGAATTCTCTCAAAAAAAACACGCCGCGGTGAATTGGGCGCAGTCCAAAGGTTACCCTGTACGTTCTGAATTTGACAACGGAGAAATCATTGAAATTCAAAATCTCCTGAATGGACGTCCGCGATATTACGTCACTGATAATTTGGATGCCGCAAAAACAGTATCCACGGATGACGTCTGGCCGGGCGGCTCTGCCGGTTTGTCTCTTACCGGGAATGGGCTTTATCTCGGAGAGTGGGACGGCGGGGGCGTTTTGCTTTCACATCAGGAATTTGGAGGCCGGGTGACGCAAATGGATTATTCGTCCTCAACTTCGTCACATTCCACACACGTCGCCGGAACTATGATCGCCAGCGGCGTGGATTCTGACGCAAAAGGCATGGCTGGACAGGCTAATTTGCATGCGTATGAGTGGAACGACGACGACTCCGAAATGGCCAATGCCGCTGCAAACGGATTATTAGTTTCTAACCATTCTTATAGTTACATCACAGGTTGGATTTACGGCTATCGGGGAGATAATCGCTGGGCATGGTTTGGAGACCCTTCAATAAGCGAGACCGAGGATTACAATTTCGGTTTTTATAGCGACCAATCTCAAACATGGGACGAAATAGCTTACAATGCGCCTTACTATTTGATTATTAAATCCGCGGGAAATGACCGCAATGATGAGGGACCCGTGCCGGGCGAAGAACACTGGGTTTACGACAACAATAACGGGTGGGTTTTGAGCACGGTGACGCGGCAGCCTGACGGCGGAGCGGAGGGATTTGATTGTCTGCCCGGCGGCGGTGCCACGGCAAAAAATATTATGACTATCGGCGCAGTACGGGATATTCCTGCGGGCTACAGTCAGCCAGCAGACGTAATCATGTCAGATTTTAGTTCCTGGGGCCCAACTGATGACGGGAGAATCAAGCCTGATATTGTGGCAAACGGGATTTCGCTCTACTCTTGCGACGATGATTTTGATTCAGATTATACTCGTTACAGTGGAACTTCCATGGCAGCGCCTAATACTGCCGGTTCGCTGATTTTGTTGCAACAGCATTATCAAAACACACACGACGGCATTTTAATGCGTGCGGCGACGCTCAAAGCGATAGTGATCCATTCGGCAGACGAAGCCGGCGGTCATCCCGGACCCGATTATTCTTACGGATGGGGATTGTTGAATACCAAAAAAGCAGCAGAGCTCATTTCTGTCGATGTTCAAGACACGAGTACAATTCAGGAACTGACTCTCAATCAGGGTGATTCAACAGTGATTTTTGTGCAGTCCGATGGTGTGGATCCGTTGCGTGTAACGATTGCCTGGACCGACCCACCGGGTACCGCGCCAGCCGCGCAATTGAATTTGCGAACTCCGGTTCTGGTAAACGATTTGAATCTTCGCGTAACTGCTTTGAATAGCGGAACGGTTTATTATCCCTGGAAACTTTCTCCTGACAATCCCTCACAAGCGGCGGTTTCCGGCAATAACAACGTTGATACAGAAGAGCAGGTTTTTGTCGAAAGTCCTGAAAGCGGGAATTATCGTATTGTTGTGCGTCACGCCGGTCAACTGCAAGGTGGCTCTCAGAATTTTTCAATAATTATCACCGGCGCAACTTTTTCGCATGAATGTGTGCCGCCTTACATCAAGGTCGGTGATGTCTCAGGAGTCGCGGGCGATACTTTGTTGGTGCCGATTCTCATCGAGCAAAATCCGGATTCCATTGATGCCTTTGGATTTAAATTTCATTATTGCAGCGAAAAATTGAGTTATTTAGGTGTGCAAGCCGGTAATTTAACCACAGATTTTGATTATTTAGACGGAAAGGAAAACGCACCCGGCGTCGTGAATATTGGTGGATTTGATCCGGTTCCAATTGACACCAACAGCAGCGGGACGCTTGTTTTTGTCAAATTACTCGTCAATCAATGCGGCGAAGGAGAAACTTGCGTCTTGAATTTGACGTTTCTGACCGACGATATCGTTGGATTGAACAATTGCTCCGGAACTTTTACCTGTCAACCTGCTTGCGAATTAGGCGATCCAAACATGGACGGCGACATTACGCCTGGGGATGCGCTTTGTGTGTTTCAAACTTATCTCCAAGGCGGTACACCTCCGGAAGGCGAATGCAATACCGAATGCGCCGTTCTCGCCGGAGACGCCAATTGCGACAATGATATTACGCCGGGAGATGCATTGGTTATTTTTACAGCCTATCTGGACGGCTTGACTCCTCCGCTGGCTTGTCCGCCGGAAGGAAGTTTGGCAAAGAATAAATCAACTCGAACAGTAAAGTTAGTTTCTTTGCCCGCGGAAAAAGATGATGAATTGAAAATCGGCGTCAGGCTTGATGAATCTGCGGCATTGCAAGTTTTTGGCATGGATTTGGGATTTTCAGAAAACGGACTGGAATTCGTTTCAGCGACTTCAGGGAATGCGACAAAAGGGTGGCAGGCATTCGGTAGCCATAAAATTCTTTCAGGCGTGCTGCGCATCGGCGGTTTTCACGATGAGATTACTGAAATCAGCGGAGAAGAAAATCTGGTCGAATTGACTTTTCGCGTTAGAAATCCGCAACAGGAAAAATTCGCTTGCTGGCTCTACAATCTGACAGGCGATATTGTCGGCGCCGAGGTGGAAACTTTTACTTTTGAAAAGGCCAATCAGCGGGAGAAGGTTAGTGAAAGTAACAATCTCCGAACGTATCGTCTGGGGCAAAATTACCCAAATCCGTTTAACATGGAAACGGTGATTTCGTACGAAATTCCCGAAGCCACACAGGTAGCGATAAAAATTTAC
Organism: Calditrichota bacterium; assembly: GCA_013152715.1. Classification (NCBI taxonomy): domain Bacteria; kingdom Pseudomonadati; phylum Calditrichota; species Calditrichota bacterium. The sequence goes on along the minus strand of JAADFU010000121.1, from coordinate 20,945 downwards.
AATGTAAATGGCCAAGTCATAGAAACTTTGGTCAACAAACTCCAGCAGCCGGGTTCGTATGAAATTGTCTGGGACGGAAAAGACGCGCGCAATCGCGATGTGGTATCCGGTCTGTATTTTTTCAGCATTGAAACAACAAGCTTCAAAAAAATGCGTAAGATGACGTTGATCAAATAGAAATTTAATTTAACAAATTAAGGAGAGCACCATGCGAAGGAAAACTTTTTACTTCATTTTCAGTTTTTGCCTACTGCTATTTTCGGTATCATTGGGAAATTGGCAGGTGGCGCCGTCCGCTGACACTTACGAATATAGTCCAGGAGACAGCTTTGTCGTGGCGCTGACGATTGGCGGCGACGGAAATACCATTGATGCCATGGGATTTGATTTGACTTATCCGGGGACATTGCTCAATTTCCGCAGGGCTTATTTCGAAGGGACTGTTTTGGAACCGTGGATGTTCAAGCAGGCGCAGTTGCTTTCTGATGGCGTCCTGCGAATCGCCGGATTTACGACGACGGGGCAGATTAATTCCGGAACGACCGGCAAATTGGTGAATGTGGTTTTTGAAGTGGAACCATCGGTTTCGGGAGAAGGGTATATTTTCCCCAATAGCTTCACTGACGATCTCGTTGACGCAGTGGGAGACTCGGCGCTTTTCCGCGTTCCATCAGCCGGATTTTCTGTCACCGGCTATGTTCGTTATTACAACAATCTCTTTCCTGTCCCAGGGGTGAGCGCCGTTCTGGCGAATTTTATCAGCAGCACGAATTCCAGCGGGGAATTTTCTTTTTCACAAATACCGGCCGGAAATTATGTCATCAAGCCGGCAAAAATTGACAATACCGGCGGAAGCATTTCTCCGTTTGATGCAGCTAAAATTTTGCAATATGCGGTAGGACTCATCGAGTTGAATCCCTATCAATTGATCGCCGGCGACGTTTCGGGGAATGGATCCGTATCTCCTTTTGATGCTTCCTATATCTTGCAGTACAGTGTCGGGCTCATTGAATCGTTTCCTGTCGGCCGAGATTGGTTTTTCTTGCCGTTTTTGTATTCGTTAAATGAAACAAATTGGAATTCTGCGCCGGATTCGATCGAACTCAAGCCGTTAGATCGAGACACAACTGGAGTGGATTTCAAGGCTATTGTTCTTGGCGACGTGACCGGGAACTGGAGCGGAGGATTGAAAAAACAAGCGCCCGTCCAGGTACGCTATCAGTTGGAATCTCCGGGAATGATTTCAGAAAGCAAAATTGGCATTCCGCTTATTTTAAATTTCAGCGATGAGACATTTGCCGGGCAGATTGAAATGCATTACACTGCGACTGATTTCAAATTTTCAGAAGCAGTTATTGGCGGAAATCGTGGTAATCTATTATTCAAAGCGGGCGCGAAATCTGGCAATATTGATGTGGCGTTTGCTTCAGCTTATTCGCTCAAAAATCAGCCCGTGAAAGTAATGCTAATTTTTGAGAAAAAAAGTTCTCACGCCGGAGGATACCCTCAAATCGAAATTTCAACTGCAATTATTAATGAGTCTCGCGCTCAATTAATCGGCGCAAACGAAAATGCGCAGCCCGTTCCGTCTTCTTTTCGTCTCGAACAAAATTACCCCAATCCGTTCAATCCGGAAACGACAATTCAATTTTTTCTGGCAGGACAGGAGAAGGTTTTGCTGCAAGTTTTCAACACGAAGGGGCAGCGAATTCGGACATTAATTTCCGGAAAAATGGGAACGGGCGAGCATCATGTTGTTTGGGACGGACTTGATGAAAAAGGGCAGACTGTTGCCAGCGGCGTTTATTTTTACCAACTAAATGCTGGTGATTTTCGGGCTGTGAAAAAGATGCTGTTCATTCGCTGAATTTTTGGGAAAAAATATCACTTAATAGATTCGAGAACGAATACTATTGTGGCTACTTATTTCATCGTTTAATTTGTACTAGTGAAAAATATTATTTAAAATTGGAGGCAATTCATGAAACGGTTAATGTTGGTGCTGGTCTTAATGGCACCACTTCTGTTTTTTCTCTCTCCTAGTTTGCTGGCGGCATGGGATGTTAGCCCGTCGCAGACTTTGTATGAACATTCTCCGGGCGAAACTTTTACTGTTGAAATTGCCCTTTCAGGGGCCGGAAACACCATCGACGCGTTAGGATTTGATTTTCACTATCCCAGCAATCTGTTGCAGTACAATAGCGCAGATTTTTCCGGCACTTTGTTGGACGCCTGGATGTACAAACAGGTGAATCAGACCAGCGCGGGCAATTTGCGCGTAGCGGGCTTTACCACCAGCGGGCAAATCAATTCCGGGACCACGGGTACGCTGGTGAAGTTGAGTTTTACGGTGAAATCCGGCGCCTCCGGGGAAGGTCAGTTCACAATTAATGGTTTCACTGATGATTTGTCCGGTTCCACGACAACGCCGGCAACATTTCGCGCGGGACAGGAAGAAGGGATTCACGTTGCGATTCATGACACTTCCGGAGCTTCCGGGCAGACCCTGCTTATTCCGGTGATGGTCGAAGATGATCTCACGGGAAAGGGAGTTCTGGCTTTTGAGGTAAAAGTTGAAACGGACACCAATATCATCGCCCCGATGGATGTTCAGATAAACGGAACAATGACTTCTTCCTGGTCGAATATTGCTTTTTCCACTTCCGACGGTGAAATTACAATTGGGGGATTTGACGTCTCGCCGCTCAGCGGACAGGGTATTTTGATTTACATAGAATACGAAGTAAATCCGTCAGCTACCGCCGGACAGACGAGCGCTCTTGATCTGGTGAGCGTAACTTTCAACGAAGGAGACCCGGTGGCTATTCTTCAAGACGGCAGTTTTACCGTTAGCGCCGGATTTACAGTAAGTGGCAGTCTTCATTATTATAACGGCAATAAACCGATTGATAATGCCGATATTCATCTGGATGGATTGCAAACGGTGTCGGCGAATAATGGGGACTACGAATTCGCGAATGTGTTGCCTGGTTCTTATGTGCTGCAACCGACGAAAGCAGGAGATGCGGCGCAGAGCATCAGTCCTTTCGATGCGGCGAAAATATTGCAGTATTCAGTCGGGCTGATTACATTGACACCGATGCAGCTAATTGCAGCGGATGTGACAGGTAATGGTTCCGTCTCTCCGTTCGATGCCTCCCAAGTGCTACAATATTCTGTGGGCATCATTACTCAATTTTCGATAGGAAAGGATTGGGCATTTGTACCGGACAATTTTACTGTCACAGAGACGAACTGGAATTCAGCACCCGATTCGCTTGTTTTTGATCCGCTGAATTCGGACATGGCAGATCAGGATTTCACTGGAATCGTTTACGGCGACGTGACCGGAAACTGGCAGCTTTTCCGACCCGGCAGCGCGCCGTTGAACGCCAGGATTGCGATTCAATCAGTGGAAACGAAAGACGAGAATCGATTAGTTGTACCACTGACGGTCGAAATTTCCGGAAATGCGATTTCCGGGAAAATAGACTTGCAATTCAATTCCGGTGGATTTGAGTTTGTTTCGGTAGGATTAGCAGAAGAAAATGTCATTTTTGCTGCAAAAAATCGAAACGACGATTTGAGCGTTGCTTTTGCTAACACAAAAACTTTATCTGGCAGAACGCTTGAATTGAATCTAATTTTCAAAAAGAAAAATGATGTTAGCAAGGCAAATCTCGGCGTACAATTTCAGCAATTGATCCTCGACGATCGCGTGGTGAATGCAGAAGTTACATCAGAGCAAAACAATGCTGTTGCACCGACCACGTTTCATCTGGATCAAAATTACCCCAACCCTTTCAATCCCGAAACCGAAATCTCCTACCAACTTCCGGAAAATGCCGCTGTTGAAGTGACGATTTTTAACTTGCAGGGTCAAAAAATCAAAACGCTATTTTCCGGGCAGCAGCCTGCCGGAAGTTATCGCCTGAAATGGAAAGGCCGCGATGCGCTTGGCAATGAAGTGGTGACTGGAGTTTATATCTGTCAGTTAAAAGCCGGGGAATTCATTGCATCTCGAAAAATGTTGTTGTTGAAATAGCATTTTTTGATTAATCATTTTTAAGGAAAAGAGTCTCATTTCTGTTAGAAGGGAGTGAGACTCTTTCATCAACAACTTCTGATTTTTACGAAAGTTTTGTTGTCAATAAAATCAGTGGTCGTCGCAGCTCAAAAGAGGACAAAACAGTCAGGTCAAAAAATTTATTGACATTTCAGCAAAAAAATGTTATCTTTTTATTGTCATTCATGTTAAAAGAAAGATTTTCACAAAAGAGAGTGTGTGTCAATGATGAAAGATTTAGCGGAACTTTTGGAACGTGAGCTCGAGGGAGCATTTGAAGTCAAGGACAAAAAATCGCTCCATCGCTACGTTAAACTGCTGACGGCAAATATTGTCGACAAAGGCTCTTACGATCAGAATATGATCGAACAAAAGAGTGACATCCGCCTTCTCGCCGAGACAATGAAAGAAGGATTTAAGGCTATTGATAAGCGTTTTGAAGATATGCAGCGTTACATGGATAAACGTTTTGAAGACATGAATAAACGTTTTAATATGATGTTTACCTTTATGAATATCGGGTTTGGAATTATTATTTTGCTGACTATTTTATTCAAATTTGTTCACTAATGCTTGTCCGCTCAAGATTTGTAAGGAATGTTTCAGGCTTGTTTAAAACTGTCAATCAGTTTCGCCAGTATATCCTTCCCTTGTAAAATTTCAAATTCAATTTGCAGATAATGTAAATCTTTCGGCAGATTTTCTGAAAATGGACGCAATCGAGTGAAATCTTTTTCAGTCGTTATGATTGTTTCGCAATCGGCTTGTGTCGCAAGAAATTTGATTCGTTCGATTTCATGGGCGCTGTAGTTGTGATGATCAGGAAAAACGAGATGCTCGCCGACAATCATGCCTACGGAACGAATGGTTTTCTCAAACGAGCGGGGATTGGCAATGCCGGAAAAAAGAAAGACGCGCTTGTTTTTCATTAGAGAAAAAGAAACCTCTTCCCCCGGACCTGAGCCGGCGCGAATTAGCTTTCGAGGTTTGTGACTGCCCGTCACGATTGGTTCTGATGAAAAATCTTTTATTGCCTTAAATATCTGCTCAAGGTCATTTCCTTGATCGACGCGACTCAGGCAAATCAAATTTGCCCGCTTAAGGCCGGAAAGCGGCTCACGCAGATATCCGGTGGGAAGAGTTGTTTGTCCTTTGCGGAAACGCGTTGCGTCAATGAGAAGGATGTCAAGGTCTCGATGCAAACGTCGGTGTTGAAACCCATCATCCAGGATGATTACGTCAGGGTGAAAATTTTTTTCAATGAACAAGCCGCCCTGGTAGCGATTTGATTCACAGACGACCGGGACGCCCGGTAAATTATACGCTAGCAAATATGGTTCGTCTCCGGCGGCGGCGACGTGAGCCAATAATTTTTCCCCGTCGGACACGACAACCGTGCCCCGCGATTTTCGCTGATAGCCGCGGCTGAGAATCGCGACGCGCAACTTCATTTTTTGCAATTCTTTGGCGAGGAAAATGCAAAAAGGCGTCTTGCCGGTTCCGCCAACTGATACATTGCCCACACTGATGACTTTCGTTCGCGGAAGTCGATGGATCGTAAAAACGCCGGCGTCGTAACAAAAATTGCGCAGGCGCATGACAGTGCCATACAGAGGGGACAAAGGGAACAGGAATGTTCGCACAATTTTATTTTCGAAAATAGTCATCGGCTTCTTTTTCCAGGTCAATCATTCGCTTTTCAATAACATTGCGCAATTTTGCCAATTGGCGGGGGGACGCCTCTCGGGGAATTTTTAAGGGCTTGCCGTAGAGTAGAATGTTTTTCGAAAAGGGCAACGGCATGGTGAATTTGTCCCAGCTTCTGAATTCAATTTTGCGATTGGCGGAAAAACAAACAGGAACCAGGTAGGCGTCAGCCTGTTGGGCAATGTAAATCGTACCTGGTTTAAATTGCTGACTTGGTCCGCGAGGCCCGTCTGGAATCATGGCGCCGACAGATCCGCGATTGATGCGAGCGACCATTTCGTGAAACGCTTCTTTACCGCCGCGTGTACTGGAGCCGCGCACCGTGTGGTAGCCCAATCTCTCCATTGTTTGCGCGATCATCTCCCCGTCGCTATGCTGACTGACCATCGGCGTGATTCCCGCGCCGCGATGAACAAAAATGGGAACAATGATTCTACCATGCCAGAGAACGAAAATATATTTTGCCTTTTCCCGCTGCAATTTTTTCAGATAATGCCTGCCTTTTTCTTTGATGAAAAGCGACTTGCCAAGCGCAAACACCAGCAGCCAGCCAAACTTTATCGCAAGAAATAAAGTGATCTTTTTTTTGGTTTTTTTATCGAGCATGGGCTATCTCATGATTGGAATGGCGATCAATTAAGCTCAAAACCATTTCCGCTGTTATTTTTGATGCGCCTTGAGAGCCTAATTTTTCTCTGATAATTTTCAATTCTTTGATCATTTTTTCGCGCCTAACTTCATTAAATAATAAATCTTCCATTTCGGGAATCAATTTCTCCTTTGAAAAATTATATTGAATGAATTCCGGAGCTATTTTTTTCTCAGCGATGACGTTGACCAGGCCGATGGAATCTATTTTTACTAAAGTCTTTCCCAAAAAATAAGAAAGCGGATCGACCTTATAAACGACGATGAGCGGCTTCTCGAACAGTGCAGACTCCAGTGTCGCAGTTCCGGAGGCAACAACGAGTAAATCGCTGTGGCTCATGATCTCGTAGGTCTGATTTTTAATTCGTCTAAAATCCGGGTGGCTGCGCAGAATCTCGTCGTAAATGGCGCTATCCACTGAAGTTGTTTGACTCACTAAAATCTGAATTTCGGGATGTTTTTCCCGCAACGAAGACGTGCTTTCTGCCATTGTCGAGAGCAATCGCTTCACTTCAAGGGGGCGGCTACCTGGCAGAAGACCGACTGTCTTCTTTTGGGGATTAAGATGGTTTTGTTTAAAAAACTCATTTTTGCTCATTTGAGCAGAAATCACTTCCAATAGCGGATGTCCGACAAATTTAGCGTCAATGCCGGCGGCGCGGTACATTTTTTCTTCAAAAGGGATAATGACCGCCATTTTAGTCACGGTTTCCGCCATCTTTTTCATGCGTCCGGCGCCCCAGGCCCAGACTTGCGGCGCGATGTAATACAAAACGGGAATTTTCCGCTGGTGCGCCGCCCGGGCAAGTTTCAAATTGAGTCCTGGGTAATCAATCAGCACCAACAAGTCAGGCCGGTTCGAGTCCATCAATTCAACTAATTCATCATGGACTTTTTTGAAAAAACGAAATCGTTTGATCACGTCCCAGAATCCCAGCACGCTCATTTCATTGATATGGTGAATCAACTCCATGCCGAAGGATTTCATGCCATTGCCGCCAATTCCGAAAATGTCAACTTCCGCAATCGCTGATTTTATTTCTCTGACCAGGCCCGAGCCATGCAAGTCGCCGGATGCCTCGCCGGCAATAATCATTATTTTTGGCGCCATTGTCTAACCGTAGCTTTTTAGATTAGCTTTTTAACTTGTTTTTCGATCAGTCCGGTGATTTCGATCGCCACGCGCAGGGCTTCTCTGCCGTCTTCTCCGCTCACCGCCGGTTTTTCTCCACTGCGAACGGCGTGCAAAAAAGATTCCAATTCCATTTTTAACGCATTGGCTTCTTCAACCTGCCGTCGCTCATAAACAATTTTTTTCGGCGTTTGAAATTGATTCACTTGCCCGAACTCGATAGGAATTTGATTGGTTTGCGGTTGAAAATCGTTCGCGTCCACTAACTGGTACAGTTCGGAATATTTTTGTAAAAAATCAACGCCAATGTAGCAATTCTTTTGAAATAGCCGCATTTTGCGCATGGCTTTTTGTGAAATGCGGCTGGCGGTCACATTGGCGACACAGCCGTTAGCAAATTTTATTCTGGCATTGGCAATGTCAACCGCGCGCGTAATCACCGCGACACCGCTAGCGTCGATTTCCGTGACCGGACTTTTCACCAAATGCAAAATAATATCAATGTCATGGATCATCAAATCCAGCACAACCGCCACGTCGGTACCGCGTGGATTGAACGACGCTAAGCGGTGGCTTTCGATGAACATAGGGGATAATTCAAATCCGTTCAACGCCATAAGCGCCGGATTAAATCGCTCAATGTGACCCACTTGCAAAATTAAATTTTTCTCCCCTGCCAATTCGATGAGTTCATCCGCTTCAACCAGCGTGCTGGTAATTGGTTTTTCCACCAGACAGTGAATTCCGTTTTCCAGACAGGCTGTTGCTATTTGGTGATGAGCTGACGTTGTCACGACAACGCTGGCAGCTTCGATTTTATCCAATAAATCGACTAAATTTTTGTAAACAGGTACATTCAATTCGGAAGCGACAGCCTGACTGCGCGCGAAATCAGCATCATAAATTCCGACAATTTCAGCTTCCGGGATCGAGAGATAATTTTGTGTGTGAAACCGTCCCAGATGACCGACGCCCAAAATTCCAATTTTTATTTTATCCACTCTTATCCTCCAAATTTTTGCGAGCTAAATGTACGAAAAATTAAATTGAGAATCAACGCCTTTTTTGCCTGAAACTCTGTCGCTTTTTAAGATCACCCGAGATCACTGCGACAATTCCCCAAAATCAAAAATATTGAAAAAAATCAAAAAAGTTGTTGCATTTTATTTTGAATTATCATATATTTCAATGTTAATTAATTGTTTCTGATTGCTGTATCTCTGTTTTGCTATTATGAATTTTAATTATCAAATGCCTCAAAAAAAAATGACTTCGCTGCGAATGGCTCAGTGTATCTGCCGTTCAATGCGATTTTTTTTTGGAGGGAAGGCTGAATAATAGCGCAGAGTCGGTAACAGGGTAAGTTTTAGCTTTTTTAGAAAGGATTTTTCGATGGAAACTGGAACTGTCAAATGGTTCAATGGCTCTAAGGGCTACGGATTTATCACTCGCGAACAGGGTGATGATGTGTTTGTGCACTATAAAGGCATCGTCGGGGAAGGATTTCGATCTTTGGAAGAAGGCGATAAGGTTGAGTTTGAAACGGAACAGACCGCAAAAGGTTTACAAGCGATAAATGTACGCAAACTCTAATGCTCGGTGATGAATTGTCGCCCCGGTGATTTTTTTCATCGGGGCTTTTTTATATTTGATTTAGCCTTATTCTCTGTACATTCGTTGTTCAAAAATTTTTTTAATTTCGCCGCGCTCGGAAGCAAAGCCAAGCGCGACCATCAATTTAATCCGCGCCTTTTGCCCGGAAAGATCGCCGCCGTAAATAATCCCGGCAGCGTGCAATTTTTTCCCGCCGCCGCTGCCGCCGTAAATACCAAGCACGCGTCCCTTGAAACAGCGCGACGTCAAAACTACCGGAATATTCGATCTGATGGCGCGGATTGTTTCTTCCGCCGCCAGCGTGGGCAAATTTCCTCTACCCAGGCCTTCGATGACAAGACCTTTCGCGCCGTTTTCTACGGCAAATTTAATCAGTGAACCATCGTCGCCAGCGGACATTTTCAGCAAAAGAACCTGCAACTCGATTTTAGCGGCAGGCAAAAATTCCTTTGTCAGGGATTTGCGGTAAATAATCACATTGTCCTCGTCAACGATCCCCAAAGGCCCATAACCGGGAGATTCTAACGTTGCAACATTGCTGGTGTAAGTTTTTCGCACTTCCCGGGCGGCGTGAATTTCATCGTTCATCACGACGACAGTTCCGACTCCGTGACAAACATCAGCGCAGGCAACTTTTACGGCGGCGTACAAATTTGTCGGGACGTCGGTTCCTGGATCGTCAAAACTGCGCATGGCAGCGGTTAGCACGACAGGTCGCGGCGAGTCAGTGAGCAAATCGATCATGTAGGCGGTTTCTTCCAGCGTATCCGTGCCGTGAGTAATCACGATGCCGTCAATCTTTCGCCGTGCGACCTGTTTTCGAATGAGCTGAGACAGCTCAAACATCATCTGTGGCGTCATTTCTGAGCTGTCAATGTTGGAAAATTCGATCAGTTCGATGTCCGCGTATTTTTTGATCCCCGGCACTGACGCTAACAGTTCTTCTCCGCTGGCTGCCGGAGCGATGATTTGCGAATGAGTGTCTCTTTTCATGGCGATGGTGCCGCCAGTTGTGATCAATAGTAATTTTTTTCGAGGCATGGCTTATTCCCATTTCAATTGTTTTGTTGACAAAACAGAAATCGCTTGAGCAGCGAATCTCGCTAAAATAGTCAGCATCTAAATCCACCGCAAGGAACTGCAAGAATAAATATGAGTAAAATAATCATCAAAATCAAGTAGTAAATAGGACGGAGAGGCTCATGAAAAGTAAATTTTTTGTAACTGGACTGATTCTGTTGTTGTTATTCGTCGGAGAGAATAATTTAATTGCTCAAAATCCTTTTGACGTAAAAATTGTTACTGTTACTGCGAAGGCAGTGCCGGACACCGTTTTCCCGGCAAGTGCGACTGCCATCGAGGTTGTCGCGACTATTGAGCCGGAATTTCACATCAATTCCAACAAGCCTACCGAAGAGTACCTCATTCCTACCGTGGTTAAGTTTGAGCCAATCGCAGGAGTGAATTTCGGGGAGACCAAATATCCGAAGGCGAAAGAAGCAAAGTTTTCTTTTTCAGAAGAACCGCTTTCAGTTTACGAGGGAAAAATTACCGTAAAAACATCGGCTGAAATCACGCAGGCAGTCACTATCGGGAAACAAATTATCAAGGGAAGTTTCAGTTTTCAAGCGTGCAATGACGTGAATTGTTTCGCTCCCCAAACATTGAATTTTGCGGTTCCGATTTTCGTTGCAGAAAAAAAAGGGGCAGCCGCTGAAGTAAAAGCAGTGGCAGCAACACCCGGGGAGCAAGCATCAAACGCGTCGATCGTCGCCGGTGAAATTGTGAAACAAGAGCAGCCGGAACAAGCGGTCGAATTCACTTCAGATGAGTTGCGCGCAAAACGTGTGCTGGAAAAAGGTCTGCCGTATGCGATACTCGCTTTTTTCATTTTCGGGCTGGCGATTAATCTGACGCCGTGCGTTTACCCGGTCATTCCTTTGACTGTCGGCTATTTCGGCGGCCAAAGCGGCCGCTCAAAAGGTTCCGCGTTTGTGATGGCGCTGTTTTACGTGGTGGGAATTGCCCTTGTTTTTGCCGCTTTGGGTCTGATTTCCGGGCTTGCCGGCAAGCAATGGGGATTTTTGTTTCAAAGTTCCTGGTTTGTCATTGCGGTAACAGTGATCATTTTAGCGATGGCGGCGAGCATGTTTGGCGCGTTTGAAATTACCATTCCTGCCTGGCTGTCGTCGTCGCTGGGAAAATCGCGCGAGGGAAATATCGGAGCGCTCGTGATGGGTCTGACCGTTGGTGTAGTGATTGCGCCGTGCGCTGCCGGAATTATTATCGGACTCGTTGGTCTCGTGGCAAAATTGGGCATTGTCGCCAAAGGCACATTGCTATTTTTTGTGATGGGACTTGGTCTTGGTGTGCCGTATTTGTTCTTGGCGACATTTTCCGGTTTGTTGAATAAACTCCCACAATCCGGCATGTGGATGGTCTGGATCAGGAAGCTATTCGGCGTGTTGCTTGTAGGCGTGGCGCTGTATTTCTTTTTGCCGCAGGCGAAACATGTGCCGAACATGAGCAACTTCTTTTTCGGTTTGCTGGCAATTTTTGGCGGTTTGCTGTTAGGATTTCTGGATCATGCGCCTGGCTACACGAAGAATTTTAAGATTGGCAGAGGAATTTTCGGGATTTTAGTGATTCTTCTTGGTATTTTTCTGGTCAATAGCAGTCTGACAGAGAAAAAAGCTGGTATAAACTGGATTCATTACGAGCAGGGAACTGTGGAGCAACTGGCTGCTCCCGGGAAACCGGTTTTTCTTGACTTTTACGCTGACTGGTGTGCACCCTGCAAAGAAATGGATAGAAAGACTTTTTCCGATAAAAAAGTCATTGAAAAAGCTAAAGAATTTACCATGATAAAAATCGACTGCACCAAACCGAATGAAACAGTGAAGAAATTCAAGGCTCACTGGGGCGTCACCGGCATGCCGACGTTTATTTTCATTGACAAAAACGGAAATGAAGTGAAGGATTTGCGCGCAATCGGTTTTGTGGGGGCAGATAAATTTTTGAAAATGATGGAAAAAGGAACGAAGTAAACAAGCGTAGTTTATAAAGTGTACTCCACCTTAAAGATGGAGTACACTTTGGGCCTTTATTTCAAAAATAAGCACTTGCGCGTTTTGACGAAATCCTTTGTTTTCAAGTGATAGAAATAAATTCCCGACGGCAAATTGCTGGCATTCCAGCGCAATTTGTAGCTTCCGGCCGATTGTTTTTTGTCAACCAATGTCTGAATCATTTGCCCCAATAAGTTGTAAATGGACAATTCAACGTGAGTCGCTTTGGGAATCTCATATTGAATTGTAGTTTCCGGATTGAATGGATTGGGGTAGTTTTGTCTCAGACGATATTGCTTTGCCACTTGTGGCTGTGACTTTGAGGGAACATCTGTTGGCATGGATAAATGAAAATCAATATTAGGCGTATCGCCAGTTCCGACAGTAATGGGCACAGCGCCCTGCGGAATCTCCATTTTGGGTGAAAGAAATTCGATCGAACCATTCCAGAAAATATCACCATACCATTGCGCCGTCGCCCAAATGGTTACGCCGAAATTCTGTGATTGCGCCAGCGCTAATAAATAGTAGTTACCGGGCCGTAAACCTTTTACTGCGTAGGAGCCATTGATAGGTCCTGATTCATCTTCAAAAGCAGAAAATTTTGCCAGACATCCGTCTTCGTCAAAGGCAAAGATGTAGTAGATGCCTTCAGTCATCAGTTCATCGGTTATTGGGACAAAAACCTTTCCGGAAATTGAACCGGTTGCTTTTTGCATCGTAATGTCGTCGAGTCCAATTATGGAATCAGGGATGATGGCGACTGTTTCGGTATTCGGGTCATTCAAGCTATGACCTTGCCCATAAAAAGTGAGCGAAAGAGAATCGTCTTCACTCATCCAGTTTCCGTATCCTGAACAAGCGGCAATTTTGTAGCTGACTCCGTGTAATTTAAAATTGTATCCGCCTAATTCATTGGCGACATCTCCTTCCGCAAACTCTTCGGTCTGTGGATCTATCAGATAAACGAGCACATAGTGCGTCTCTCCAGTGAGTGCATTGCCCGAGGCATCCTTGATCATCCCCTTAAAGCCACTGACATAGTCCAGAGTGAAGTCAATTCCCGAGGTCCAATGTCCGGCAATAACATTAACGTCATCGCCGGCGAGAAAATTTGATTTTCCATCGTACCATTCGTTCAGATAATTTTGCTCGCCATTATAGATGAAATATAGTTTATATGATCCGGTCGGTAATCCGGCGACCATATACATTCCCAGATTGGCGTTAATTCCTTGCCTGATCAATTTGCCGGTTGAGTCGTAAGCAGTTACTGTGCCGCTATAATCAAGCAAAGCATTTTCCGGCGAGTAAACATTTCCTTTGATCACACCGCCGGCTTCAAGAGTGAAATCGATATTTTTAGTGGTATCGCCGGCAGTGACGTCCACCCAGGCGGCTAAAGTTTCATCATAAACGCCATCGAACCATTCGCTGGCGGGCGTTTGAATGATGTTAGCGGCGTACATGGATGTATATTCTGCAAATAATTTATATTTGCCGCTGGGAAGGCTGCTAATGGAATAAAAACCATTTTCTTCGCTCTGCGAAAAACCCACTTCCTCGTTTGTTTGGTCATAAGCGGTAATTTCAACTTCCCACTCAATTGGCGCGCCGTTAGGCCCGGTCACTCTGCCGGAGATTGCTCCGGCTTCTCTTAATGTAAAAATAATATTTTTGACCGTATCGCCAGCAGTAACATTTATCGGAGTCGCTGATTCAAAATTATTTGCCTCCAGGTACCAGCCGCCAAAGAAATTATTCATTCCGTCGTACTCAAATTGCAACTTGTATGAGCCTGTTTGAAGTTGTGAAATATTGAAATTACCTGATTCATCTACGGGAAAAGAGTTTACCCAATTGTAATCCAGATCATATACAGTTAAATTTACATAATCGTATTGTTCCAAAGGAGACCCATCCGGCCTAACAATCTTCCCGGCGATGCAGCCGCCCCAGTCAAGTACGAAGTCAACATGTTTTATCGTATCACCCTCTGTCACTGAAATGAAAGTGGCGTCAGAAAAGTTGGAGGCATTCTCGTACCATTCGCTGGCGTAATTTTGGTCTCCGTAGTATCGCAAAAGTAATTTATAATTTCCGGCAGCCAAACTTGAAAGAAGGTAGTCTCCGTTAGCGTTTACAGATTCGGACCCTTGATAATTCTGATTTTCGCCATAAATTTCGATAATGCAGTTGGATTCCGGTAAGCCGTTGGGAGCTGTCACATTACCTGAAATCGCGCCAACCCCTACGGTATTGGGCTGAAGGCTGAAATTAATGTTTGCCGTCACCTGACCGTTCTGAACGTGAACCAGCGAAGCATCCGAAAAGTTGGCTGCGTTGTCATAAAATTCATCGATGTAATTGCCAGAAACCGCCCAAACGTAATAATCGCCAGTTTCCAAATCCGTTATTTCGTAGTAGTTGTCGTAATCGTCGACAAAATCAATCCCGGCATAACTCACCGCATCGTCAAAAACTTCGATCGTAACCTGATGCTGAATAGGCGTTACTCCGTCCTGTTCAAAAACAAAGCCGGAAATGACGCCGCTGCCCAAGGCTTTTTGATTTGGGTTAAAATTTTTTTTGATTTTGGAATAGTGTTTTTCCGCCGGTTGCATTCTTCTGATTGCCATCCTTTGTTCAGCCATTTTGTTGAAGATTCTCTGTTTCACGTTTTCCGAAAGCCGTTTTTTGCCCATCGGGATGAAGGTTTTGCTGACGCTCTGTTTTTCGCGAATTTTTTTAAAAAGCGAACTTCCTTTGTCTTGTTGAGCTTTCGCGCGCAAAGGAATAAACAGAAAAATAATGACGGACGCCGTCAGTACGAACAGAGAAATTTTTTTCATGGCAATACCCTCCCTCTTTTTTTTAACAAAGAATTTTTTGATTGATTATTATCTAAAAATCTCTGCTTTGGTAAAAACGATCTTGAGAGATTTCCGATTCGCACGTCTCATGCTTGCTCCGGATAGATTGTTGAGAATGCTGTTGTTGGGCAAAAATGGAAAAAGAACTGAAATGTTTTGCAATAAAATGGAGACCTTATTCGGATTGTCATATTTCATTTGATTTGCCAAAAGAAAAACGGCAAAAGTTGAAAAAAAATCAGAAAGCAGAGTGCGCTAATTTTACCGATGTAGTAGTAGATTCTATGTCAAAATTACCAAAAAAATGGATATTTGTCAAGAGATTTTTTCAAAAATTGAGGAGAAAGGCAAATTTTATGTAATATCTGTGACTTTTAATGTGGCAAGTCGTAATCGTCAATCCGCAATCGAAAATCGTCAATCATTAATCCTGGATTCCACTAACCGCTCACCCATCACTGCCATCTGAAATCCTGCTCAAATTTATCGGGCAAATCTATTTTTTTCAAAACGACAATATGTAGGAAATTCGAGAAAACTTATCAAAGTGACGCATAATGTTACACTTTTGAGACGGTAGTGTATCATTTCTGCCACAAGGTGATCTGTTTTTAGCCACTGATTTTTAAATATGTACCTCAAAACTGAACACTAAATTTCCGGCGTAAAACTTAACCTCTAAAATAACAATAAGTTAACCTTTCAAAGTAAATAATTACAATGAATTATATTCATCGGGAGAAAATCAAAAAAGCGATTTTGATTTTGGTATAAAATTTGCTAATCATTGACCGATTTAAATTATTGATTTTTAAAATGTCACAGATATGCAATGCTTGTAAATAAAGACGACTTCATTAATGTCTGACATTAAGAGATGGTAGTGATTTTTTTAACAACTTTTTGCTCAGCTTCGGCACCAAGGAAAATTTACCAATTTAACAAAATATTTTCACCTGGGGGGTCATACATCAAATGTCCATATTCAAAAAATTGAATTGGTCTGTCTCTAGTTGAGAAAAACTTCAAGAAAGGAATTTGGCCGTGGACCCACACCAGACATCCCAAGTAACCCGGAAACGCATCTATCCGAACGTTGCAACGGAAAGCGCGGTTTATCAGGCTCCCGGTAGCTATAATGAGAGCAAGAAAAAATTTTATGAAGAATATGACCTGAGACAGAATTATGAATCGAAACGCAAACTATTTCGGATAGCTGCTTTTTTTCTTAACTTCGGATTAGTTATTTTTTCCGTTTTACTGTTGAATTTTTTTAGACAAAATTCCTTTATGGTGTCCGATCGGTATGTGTCGTTTTTTTTGCTTCTCTCCGGCGTGTGGTTTGTTGTCTCCCTTTTATTTCAGAAATTCGAGAGAGAGACCTATCGTTCCTATCATACGGGAATTTCGTCATTGTTAAAATCCAATGTGGCGGTGTTGTTTCTGCTCGCCAGTTTGATGGTGCTCGGCGGTCTTCATGATTTGTCGCGAGTTCAGACATTTGGGACGGTATCTGTTCTTTTTCTGTCTGAAACGTTCGCATTTACTATTTATTCAGTTGTGACAAAAAGACGTATGCCGGAACCGCGTTTGCACTTCCCGACGAATCTTGTCAAGCAGCACCATTTTTCTTACTTCCTGTTTCTTGCTGATTTTATAATGTTGACCATTTCTTTTTTTGCGTTTCATTATTACAAACGAGGGGTTTTAGGACTTTTACCTGAGTATCAAAATCTTCTCTGGTTGAGCTATGGTCTGTGGTTTTTGACGGGCATTTTTACTGGCAAATTTGAAGTCCGAAATCATCAGAACATTTATTATGCGATTGCGCCGTACATCAAGTCGTTCTTCATGATTTTTTCTCTGACCGCGATTACTGTTTACGCGTTTCATCTTTTTTATTTGTCAAGGATACAGATTTTTGGAACATTTGTCTTCTGGTTTGGCGCGGAGCTGGCATTTTATTTTCTCTATTATCTTGATTGGTCGGAACTTCAGCGCGTCAATGATGTGCATACGATCAGCGAGGTGAAAGAGGTGATCTTCGCCGGGCAGGAACCGCCGGCTCTGTCTTTGAGCGAAACGACCAAATCCAAAAATCGCATAGGTCTTCCGGCAACAGAGAAATTGCGCCGTTACTATTTGAAAGAGCATCGACAGCTATTTAGATTCATCGAGGCTCACGTCCCGTTGGAGAATATTGACGCCAATTCGTTAAAAGTCTTGAACACTCACACTGCTTATAACATTGAGGTATTGGAGAATCAAACGCTGGACTTGATTATTAATTTGCATCGGGTGAATGATTTCCGTTATCTCAATAAATATTTTCTCGCGGTGCACCGGAAAATTTACAACGGCGGTTTTTTCGTCGGCGTTGTGGACACAATTGAGACGCATCGGAAAAGTATTTTTAAAAAATTTCCGATTTTGTTCGCTCGGGTGATTTATCCGATTGATTTTATCGTGCGGCGCATCATTCCTAAATTACCTGTTTTCAAAAAGTTGTACTTTTTCCTGACTAAAGGTAAAAATAGGGTTTTGTCAAAAGCGGAGACCCTGGGCCGACTGAGTTTTTGCGGATTCAAAATTATTGCGACGAGAGAAATTAACACCAGACTTTACTTTATCGTTCAATGCAACAAAAATCCTTCTTTGGTTCGGGATCCGTCGTATGGGCCAGTGATTAAGCTGAACCGCGTGGGACTCAATGGCGAACCGGTGTACATTCGAAAATTTCGCACCATGCACCCGTACTCTGAATTTTTACAGGAATATGTTTTTCAGAAAAATAATCTTCAGGAAAACGGTAAATTTAAGCAAGACTTTCGCGTGACTGAATGGGGAAAAGTCTTGCGTCGCTTTTGGCTGGATGAATTGCCGCAATTGGTAAATTTTATTCGGGGCGATTTGGCGTTGGTTGGCGTGCGTGCTTTGAGCGAGCAGTACTTTAACCTTTATCCCGATGATTTGAAAAATCTGCGGGTGAAATTCAAACCCGGTCTGTTTCCCCCGTATTACGCGGATTTGCCGAAAAATTTTGATGAAATTGTTGCCTCGGAGCGCGAATATCTGGCACAAAAAATGAAACAGCCGTTCGTCACAGACGTTAAATATTTTACCAAAGCGGTGTTTAATATTTTGTTCAAAAAAGCGCGTAGTTTGTAAGTTGAATTTATGGCGATAAATTTTTTGAAAAATCTGACTCTTTTGAAAAAAGCAAAAAAGTGTCTGCTGCTTTTGCAGATGCTTTTTTTATGGCTTGCCATTCCCGCTTTTGCTCAGTCCAATGGCAGTTATTTCCCGCTGGATGATTTCATCTATCACTTTTTGGATTATGAAATCAACCGCGGGAGTTTTACGCCGGATTTTGTTCTGCAGCAGCCGTACACTTTTTCTCAAATTTTTTCGGAAAAAGTTCAGGAAACTGGGGCAGACTATTTTCACGTTCGCTGGAAGAGATGGCTGGGAAATTCGGGCAGCAAATTCATCCTTCGCGCCAGTGATCATCTGAAACGCGATGAAGTTTTCCTCAATCGCACTCGTGCCGAGGGCGGATTTTTTTATCATTCCAAAAATTTTACCATCGGGAATCTCACTACATTCGATCAAAATTACAAACGCGATCCCCATTTCGCCGGAGATCTGTCGGAATCCGAAAACTGGCTCTACGGTAGAATCAACGAAGCCTACCTGAATTTAAATTTCAATCGCTTCAATTTTTTCATCGGCAGAACCAAGCGCAACTGGGGGCCGGTGAATGATTACAGTCTCATTCTTTCCGACAATCCCTACAGCTACGATCACGCCCTTTTTCAGTACACGGCGAAAACATTTCGCTTTTCCATGATTTTCGCCCAACTCGAAGATTTGACCGGCGCCAGTTTCGAAAAACCGGACAGTTTGATCCCAAATTGCCGCAAGTTTTTAGTCGGGCATCGACTGGATTTAATGATCAGACCGAATTTCCAAATCGGATTCACTGAAATGGCAACTTACGGCGGTCCGGGCAGAGATTTTGAGTTTTCTTTCATGAATCCGGCAAATTTCTACTACCCGGTGCAACGTAACGACCGCCGACAAATGGACGGCTTCTGGGCTGTGGATCTATTTTACAAACCTGCGAAAAAATGGACGGTTTACGGTCAATTTTTAATTGACGACATCATTGTCAATAACGAGCCTGGCATAAATGATCGCGCACAGTACCCGGACAGATTTGCTGGTCTGATTTCTCTGCGGGCAGGAGATCTGATTTTCAGAGGGACAAATTTCAATCTGACCTACAATCGCGTCTGGAATCGAACTTATCAATCGAAAACGACTTGGGAGAATTATCATTACCGCGGTCTGGGCTTGGGCTATCCCTGCGCCGGCTGCGAGGAGCTTAAATTTGAATTCGGCTATTGGGGAAAATTCCCGCTTTACTTGCACAATAAAATAATTTGGGGCAGGTACGGAGATGTTTCTCTGCAAGATGTATTTTTAATGATCAAGGAAAAATTTCCCATTACGCCGGTTAAAAATAATTTTATTGAACAATTCACAATTGATTATTTTTTCAATCCATCGCTAATTTTTTCCGCTGACTTGATTTACCGCAAAGACCCCAACCATTACTCCAACCGAACGTCTGACAAATCAAATCTAATTTTCAAATTTGGTTTTTCCTATTTGTTTATTCAGCCGCTTCCGTTCGATTAAATCCCAAATTTTCGTTCAGTTCAAATTCCAATTTTTGATTTGAACAAATCTTTTTTACAAAATACTTGACATTTCGGGTTCGCAGTATTACATTATAGCGGTCAAATTTTTGATTTACAATAAAAGAAGGGGTGTTGTTATGAGAAAAATAACTCTGTTTTTTGTCGGCGTATTTTTTCTTTCTTTCAACTCCGCTTTTGCGCAGAAAACTTTTCGCACGGACACCATTGCTACCTCGCAAGGCCCGCTGTTAATCACTGCCGTTGGTCATGCGAGTCTGATGTTTCAGTTTCAGGGGAAAGTGATTCACGTGGATCCGGTGATGAAAGAAGCGGATTACTCAAAAATGCCGGCGGCAGATTTGATTTTGCTCACTCACGAACATTACGACCATCTCGATCCGGTGGCAATAAAAAATATTTGGAAGAAAAACACCGTCATCGTCATGACGCGTCCCTGCGCGGAAAAGTGCAAACGCAAAGCCATCTTCATGAAGAACGGCGACGTGAAGACTGTTCTGGGCTGGAAAATCGAGGCTGTGCCGGCGTACAATATCAAACACAAACGCCGCGATGGCAAGCCGTTTCATCCCAGAGGTCGCGGCAACGGTTACATCATCACTTTTGGCGACAAACGTGTTTACATCGCCGGAGATACAGAGAACACGCCAGAGATGAAGAACTTGAAAAATATCGACATCGCGTTTCTGCCGATGAATTTGCCGTACACGATGACGCCGGAAATGGTTGCCGATGCGGCAAAAGCTTTTCGCCCGAAAATTTTGTATCCCTATCATTACGGCGACACCGATCCGCAGAAATTAGTCGATCTGCTCAAAAATGAGAAAGAGATCGAAGTGAGAATTAGAGATTTGCGGTAGTTTTTTATTTAGTGCAATTGTATTAGCATCTGAATTCATTCGGGTGCGGATATGACAAAGCTACTAAATAGCACTCGCATCAGCAGTTTTGAAATAGTCCATTTTAGAAATTTAGTTCATTCTTGAGTCAATTTTCAAAAACAGCAAACGCAAAACTCGTCACCAGGAACATTGTAATTTGAAAAACACATAAGGAAACAAAAAATAAATAAAAAAAGACAGAAACTTACCACAGAACTTGTATTGAAAGAAA
>JAADFU010000120.1 GCA_013152715.1 Calditrichota bacterium | reverse complement strand
TTACAAGAAATATTAAAAAGGTTAAAAGCTATTAAGCCTGTTAAAATTATTTTATTTGGCTCCGTTGCGCAAAAAATCGAGTCGAAAGACAGCGATATTGATTTGTTGGTAGTCCTCGATTCCGACAAAATCGCTCAAACGTATGAAGAAAAATTGAAAAATAAAATGTTTGTCAGAAAAGCGATCTTTGACTTAAGCAAAAAAATCCCCATTGACTTGATTGTTTACACCAAAGCGGAATTTGAAATTTTGGCTAAAACCGATAGTTCATTCATAAATGAAATAAACAACAACGGCAAAATAATTTATGAAAAAGCAGACTTCGAACTGGCTGAAAACGGCGCGAGATGACATTGCCGTAGCAAAAGAAATTCTTGACCGCGTCGATTTGACAAATATGACAGCTTTTCATTCTCAGCAAGCCATCGAAAAATCTTTCAAAGCGATTCTTGAAGAGAAAGAATCTCATGTTCCGAGAATTCACAATTTGATTACATTGAAAGGATCAATTGAAAAATATGTTCAGCTCGATATTAATGAAGAAATTTTGACACAGATTAATGAAACTTATGTTGATTCAAGATATCCCAGCGATTTGGGATTACTTCCATCAGGAAAACCGGATATTCAATTGGCGCAGCAATTTTATGAAATTGGAGAAAATATTATTCAACAGATTGAAAAATACCTATCTGAATGAAGCGACAAAGAAGAGATGTGGCACAAGCAAAATATTATCCCAAATCTTCCAAAACAAAAAAGCCCTCTCCGCCATCATCACGGAAAGGGCTTTTTAGTTAAAAAATTTAATAAATTTATCTCACATACATCACCTTCTGGCTCTGGCTGAAATTGCCGGCTTCCATGCGGCAGATGTAAATTCCCGAACTGATTTGTACATTTGCCATGTTCCGAGCGTCCCAAACCAGTTGATGCGTACCTGCTTGCACCATTTCGTCCACAAGTGTCGCGACTTCTTTGCCTAATAAGTTGTAGATTTTAATCGTCACATGCGATTCACGAGGCGCCTGATAGACAAACGTCGTTTTCGGATTGAACGGATTGGGATAGTTAGGCAACAGAGCAAAATCTTTAGGCCTGGACTGATCTTGCGCGAGACTCACATCGCTCAAAGGATTGGGTGCGAGATACAGATTGATGTCTGTCGTCTGCGAATTTGGATAGACAGTTTGTAATTTTTGCGTGAAAGCGATGGGCTCGTCCATGCTGTATTTTCCATCGCCATTGGCATCCATAAAAGCGCCCAGAATATATTTTCCTGAGGCGACTGGTGAAAACTGGTACGCGCCGGCATCACTGAGCGTTTGTTTCATAAATGGAGTTTTTGAAATTCCCAAAGAAAATAACTGCACTGACCCATGCGTACCCTCCGGCGCAAAAATGGTACCGCTAATCACGCTATTTGCGGAATCTTCGAGAGTAAAATCAACATTATCCACGGTATCGCCCGGCGGCACAAAAATAAAATCATCGAGATAAAATCCGAGGGGGCCGTTGAGCACTTCATCAATACTGGTTGGCAAACCAGCGCCACTGGTATTTATCAAACCAGCGACAGTATAGTAGCCAGGGGCGACGCCGGCAATGACGTAAGGATACGGTCCATCGCCTAAGCGAAAAGCAAAACCCGGCACCAGTGGCGTCGCTGAAAGTCCCAGACCGGCGACAACGATCAAACCCTGTTCTGTTCCGGTATAGGTTACTTTTCCTGAAATGATTCCTGTTCCCCGATCCACCAGCGTTAATTCCACGCCCGAGACTTCTTCGCCGAAAGCAACGCTGATTGTGTCAAAATATGATTCGGAAAATGGTTCTCCCAAATCAAATCCGCCGCTGCTGTCCGCGTCAACGTAAGCAAAAAGATGGTACGTTCCCGGCGCCAGATGCGGAATCGCAAATTCTCCGGTCTGCGCATCCGCTACGACATCTTTTAACGGCGTCAGCGACAAGCCGACCGCAGCGACATGAATATCCCCTGTCTGCAAGCCGTTGTACACTGCAACTCCGGAAATTGAGCCAGTGTGCATATCCGCGTCGAAAAGCGTAATATCGACATTTTCTTTAATTTCGCCCTCATCAATAGCTATTTTCTGCTCCGCCATTCCAACCGGCTCATCCAGTTCCGGCGTGCCGTTTCCATTAACGTCGAGAAAAGCAACGACCAGATATTCGCCGCCGAACAAACCATCCAATGAATAAACGTTGTCTCCGCCCCAGGTGAAGTTAGCCGATGTGAACGGAGTTTTTGACATACCTAACGCATAAACGTGCACCTCGCCGGTAAAAGCGCCGGTATAATGCACCTGCCCGCGAATTGCACCAGAGCCCTGCGGCAATTCGCTAACGGCAAAATCCACGTCCGTTACCGATGATGAATTTTCCACCGTCACAGCTCCCGGATATAATCCGACCGGCTCGTCAAATCCGGGGAAACCATCCATGTTCACATCCATGAAGGCGGCGACGAAATACGTGCCATCGGTTAAATTTTCAAATGAAAACGCGCCCGGCGCCATCAGCGTGTCTATTTTCAGCGGCGCATTCAAATCCGGCGGAATCGCCAGAGTCGCGACTACAATCGGGCCTGCCTGATCTCCGGTGTACGCAATCGTACCCTGAATCGCTCCATTTTGACTAAAAAGCGCCAAAGGTAAAATCATCAGGGCAACCATCGCCAAAGCGAAAATTTTCCTATTCATAGCCATCCTCCTCAAAAATTAATTGCCATTGCTTTATTGTCTCTAAACTTAACACAAAATTTTCCATTTTGCAACACTTTTTTTATTTTGCTAATAGTTTGTCGTTGGGAGCGTAATGAATAGCTCAAGCTTTGAATAAAAAAAAATGACCTTTAATTCAAAAAAATTAATAAACGACCATGCCAAACTCGCTACCGCAAACTCAAAACTCCACAATCGTCGCTCCCCAACCGCCAAATTCCGGCGGCGCATCGCGAAACGAAACGACGGCGGGATGTTCTTTTAAGACCTGATGCACTGTCCACTTCATTTTACTGCGGCCTTTACCGTGAATAATTCTCACTTGAGATAATTGTAATTCCACCGCCTGATTCAAAAACTCCGCCACCATCTCTTCCGCTTGCTCCGGGAAAAAACCGTGCAAATCCAGCACGTCTGTTACGTAAATGTATTCGGGAAACTCCTCGTCTTCGCTTTCGTCGTTTTGCGTGGAATCGCGTTCGTCATCTTTCAATTTTTTTGCCTTTAATTTTCAGACCACAATTGCCTCGCTCTCCAGCGCTGACTTTTCTTTAACAAAAATGACCACCGGCAGAGAATCTTTGATATTTTCCACATGCGTAATGATAAAAATTTGCCGGAATTGCGTCGCCAACTGCTGCAGCGCCGTCATGATGAGCTCGCGGCGATGCTCGTCTTGGGACGCGAAAATTTCATCGAGCACGATGAAATTAATCTGCGACCTACCAGAGCGTTCAGCAACAACCTGACTGATGGCGATACGCAAACATAAATTTGCCAGATCCTGCTCGCCGCCGGAAAATCGCGCCAGCGGGAATTTTTCCGCTTGGTCATAGAGGAAAATGTTGTAGTTTTCATCCAACTCAAGTATGGAATATCTGCCATGAGTTGTCAAATGCAACAGTTCGGAAGCCCTCGCCGCAATTATTGGCCGAATTCTTCCGGAAAGCTCCTGTCTGAATATTCCAAAATGATAATCCAACGCCTCCAGATATGTAATTTCCTGCTGCATTTGAGCTATTTGCTTGCGTATTTGCTTATTTCTTTCAATATCCGCCGTCAAATGTTCCAAATCTTTGATGATAGAAAGTCGGCGCTGTTCCTGTTGGTGGATGTTTTCCTTTATTTCATCGAGCGCTTTCTGCTTTTCAGTCAACGCTTTTTTCGTACGATCAAATAATTCCGCATCATACTCCAGCGCTTCCAACCGTTTAGTCTCTTGTTTTATTTCCGTCGCGTATTGCGCCAACGCCATTTGCACCCGATCTAATTCTTCGCGGACTTGCGCCAGCCGCTTGATTTTTTCCTCGTGCCGCAGCAACCGATCTCTGATCTGATAAAGTTCTTTGTATTGTTTCTTGATTTGCGCATGAATTTTTTCATCGTATTCCACTTTGCCCAGTTTGGAGATGCGTTCCTTTGCTTCCCGCAATTGCTCACGGAAATTTCTCAATTCCCTTTCGGATTCATCCCGTTGCTTTTGTCTCTGTCGGTATTGTTCATGGCTTTGCAGCAACAAATCTCGTTCCTGATTCGCTTTCTTGAGCTGGAGTTCTACCTCCTGAGTTTTACTCACAATCTCTTTTTCTGACTTTTCCAATTCAAGATATCGCACCCGCAAATCCTGAAGCTCGGAATTAAATTGGCGCAGGACTTTTTCATAGTGATCTTTCAGCGGACGCGTGCACACAGGACACGGGCTCTCCGCGCCTAATTCTTCGATTTTATCCTTTCGTTTCCGCGTATCTTTTCCCTTGGTCGCAATCGACGTCAATTGCCCCTGGTTGTCGAGCCGATTCTGCTGAAGTTTCGCCTGCTCGCTTTGCAATTCAGCGATTTGTTCGTCAATTTTTCCCAATTGCTTTTGAATTTCCTCGGCGCCTTCCAGTTCCTCCGTGAGTCGCGTGAGCCGCACACGTTCGCGAGTCACCTGCGTTTCCATTCTTTTTATTTCTTCCTGATATGCCCGAAGCGCCGAAAAACGGCTGGCCTCTTTGTCCAACTTGTCTTTTCTTCTTTGAACCTTTTCAAACTCCTTCAACTTATTCTTTTGTTCTTCGTACTCCTTCTTCGCTTCGAGAATCTGATCGATTTCTTTCTCCGATTGTTTCTGGCGCTTTTCAAATTCCAGACTGATATTTTTCTTGTTTTCAATTTGGGCGCTCAATTGCAAAAACTGTTCTCGTTTTTGGGATTGGACTTCAAATTCAGACTTGACATCATCTAATTCCTTTTGCAGAGAAATCAGCGATTTTTTCCGTTGATCGAGATCGGAGGAGGCTTCTTTCAAAGCCATTTTAAGCTCTTTTTTCTTCGCCTTCAGTTCTTCCTCATCCGCCAAATGGGCTTCAATCCCGTTTTTCTTTTCGGCTTTGATATTTTTGTCCGCCCGAACATCCTTTCGCGCCTGCTCAATGGCGTCAATGTTTATCAAGCGGGCGATGCTTTTTTTGCGTTCCTCAGGACGAAACATGGACAGCGCCGCCAAATCTTTCTGCCGGGCGAAAACAGAAATGAAAAACGACCGATAATCCAGATTGAGCAATTTTTCCACCATCTCGTTAACGCCGCGCTCCTGAACCGCAATGGGCTCTTTCAAATCGCCGCGATAAATAGCTGCTTCGATGATCGCTGTTTTTCCGCGCAGTTCGCGCTCGATGCGGTAATTTTCTCCCTGAAGTTCAAACTCCAACGACACGGCAGTAACGTCGCTCGTCTGACAAAATTGCGAACGAATGTCCTGCTTATCCGTACGCCGAATGCGATTTCCGTAGAGACACCAACCAATGGATTCTACAATCGTTGTCTTCCCGGAACCGTTACTGCCGAGAATACCGATGATATTTTCCGGCAATTCCAGATCCAGCGAGCGAAATCGGCGGTAATTTTTCAGTGTCAGTCGTTTGATGATCATTTATTTCTCAAATTTCAATTTTGAAAATCGTATTTTTAAATCAAGCTCAAAGCAACTCTATTCTTCTTTCATCCCATAATAAACCAAAAAATCCAGCAGCGTGGTTCTGATTTTCCAGTCTTTCATTTCTGTTTTCAGCAGCACAGCGACAATCTCCCGCAGAGAATAGCTCGAACGAAATTGCCCTCTCCAATATTTTCGAATCTCATTGCTCATTGTCGTAGCAGCGAACCAAATACCGATTTTTCCGAGCAATTGCAAATCGCTCCGATAATCCTGAATGGCAAACTTGCCCTTTTTTTTCACCGTTCGCCAGATTTGATTTAACAAAAAAATCGGGTCTTCTGAACAATGAAGAAATTGATATGAAATAACGGCGTCAAAAGAATCGGATTTGAGGTCAGTCAACTGATGCAACGTCAGATGCCGGAAACGGACATTCCCCACGCCGGCGCTACGCTGATTTTCCTGCGCGACACGAACCATTTCCTCGTCCTCGTCCACAGCAAGCAGATCAATCTCCGGCATTCTGCGCGCCAATTCGAGACTCAACTGTCCGCTGCGACAGCCAATGTGCAGGGCGTGTGCCCGGTACGGAATGTCCAATTCCCGGATCAAAAATGTCACGAAATCTTTGTGATCGCGCTTCAAATGCTGTTCGGCGAACAGATTAAATTGCAGGGCGGAAATTTTTTCCGCGACATGTTGGCTGTTCGGTTGATTTTTTTTCCCCATGCGACGTTCTTTCGAAATCCAGGCATTATCTCAAAAAGATAACCGATGCTCTGTCATCTTTTTGAGCTTGAAAGTCAGAATCTAAATTCGGCGATACAAACAATGCACTTAGCCTTCTTTCTTATTTTCGCCTTTCTGGGCCGGAGGCGTCTTTTTCAGGCGAGTTTGTGACTTGCGCGCTTTTGGCTTTTCTGCAGGTTTTTCCTCTTTTATTTTTCCAACCTTTTCTTTAGTTTTTTTCTCCGGTGTTCTTCCCGTTTTTTTCTCGGTTTCTGAGATTACTTCTGCGCTGCCCTTCTTTTTCGTGCGCAAAATCATCACAATGCCAACGACGACAGCGAGCAATCCCAGTGCAAATAAAACGATGGAAACTATCTGAAAAGTCTTCAGTTGCGACTGGACAGAAAGAACTTCGGACTGTTTTTCGCCGAGGGCTTTGATTTCCTCATCCAATTCTTGCTGTTTTTTCACAAGCGCCGCGCGTTTCGCTTCCAAATCCTTTAGCGTTATCTCCAACTGCTCTTTCAATGCTAATTGTTTTGCCATCGCGCTATCAACAGCAGGAGCGACATTTGTTTCTTCGGTCGGTTTCGTTGGTTTTGGGATTAACACTTCTTCTTTTTTTTCACAAGACAATAAAAAAAGTACCATTAAACCGAGCAAACTCGCAAAGATAAAAATGTTGCTTCTCTTCATTTCAACCTCCCGCATTAAGATATTCTAAAGCACTAATTTTTACTTTTGAAATCTATTTTTTTCACGGTCAACGGCGCATTCAAACGGCAAAACATTTTTTTACTGTAAGACGCACACGGTAAGCCATTTGCGCCAGATATAATTCAATTCGAATCTATTCAAAAACCATCGCTTTTAAAATATAGCCGCGCAATTTCGTCTCTTTGATTTCGACCTGATAATACTGACCGTAAGAGCCGAGAACGATGAGATCCGTCGCCGGTTCGAGTTTTTGTAGCACTCCGTAACCCGGTCCGGGGCCAGACCGGAGTTTCGCCACATCAAGCGTAAAAACTGTCTTCTTTTTTTTGCTTTTAAAGCTGTCCATGGGCGCCCAGCCATACACGCCGTCTGACAACTGAATTTTGTAAAACTCTCCCTTTTTTTCAAATGGTTTGTAAGTTTTTCCTTTTAGCACTCTGCCGACAATAGTTGAATTATAATCCGGTTTTTTGTAGGCATTGCCCATAATCTGGGCGGTCATTTTCTTTAATTCCAGCGGTTTTGTTTCGGCAGAATAAACCCAGCCAACGCTGCCTGGTTTTAACCTCGACCTGACGCCATTTATTAACTTCATTGAGCCACTTCGCCTGTGTTCCTTTTTTCACATAGCCTATCAACTCATAATCTTTTCCGGGTCCCATTCTCAGTTCCGTCCGCTCGCGAATGAGTTGTGTGCCTTTGACGTCTTCTTTCACAAAACCCGCGTAAATCCAGCCAACATCATCGGTGCGGTAGGAAATTTTGTACCAATTTGAATTTTTATTCAACGCCAAAAAACGTTCTTCGCGTTTCACCCTGCCTTTCAAAATGCTGCCTGCGGTCGGTTTCTGATACACATTGGCGTCGGAGGTGACAATGACGTAAGGAAATTCCTGCAAATCAACTAATTTCTTGTGAATCCAGCTTTTGTCTCCTCGCGGCATTTTCACGAACAACCAATCTCCCTCATCGTCAGTGGGTTTCAACTTTGTGCCTTCTTTGAGCACCGCTATTTTTTTCGATTGAATGTCAGGCAAGCGTCTCACGTTGACTTCCGGCTGATTGACGTAAACGTCGGGGTATTTCAACGCGGCAACATCGCGCAAATTTATCCAGCCGGTTTGTCCGCCGACCACAATGCGAAACCACTCATTTCGCTGATCGATGGGTCGGAAAGTCAGCGCCCGTCTCACGCGCGTTACTAATCCGGATTGCGTATTCGGAGCAACGTAAACTTCCGCATCTTTCACCGTAATAATTCGCGAGTGATATTTGTTCAAAATATCCGCATTGGGAACCCATCCCCGATCAAGATTTCCCAGCAATTCCACTTCCGTCCACTGGCGGAATTTGCCGACAATTTTCAAATAAGTATTTTGCGGCAAATTTCTTTTCGCCGGATAATTTTTCGAAGGTCCTTTGTACAATTTGGAATTTACTCGGGTTATGGCTCTTCCGTACGCCGGAATCGACGTAAATTCGGGCAACAGCCCCGGCGCAACGCGCTGCACGTCAACTAAATCCTCACGAATCCAGCCGCGTTTGCTGTTTTTGTATTGGACATAATACCACTTTCCTCTTTTCTCCATACGAGTGAACACATCCCCCGCTCTTGCCTGGTCAATAATTTTATAATTTGTTCCCGGGCCATAACGGATATTGGCATTTTTTTGCGCGTACAAATATTTCGTCTCTGCCAGGCCAAAAGCCACCTGATGCACCCAGCCGTAAACGCCATCCTGTGTCATCACTTCCCACCATTCTCCGGAAGGAGCGATTTTTGTCAGCAGAGTTTGCGGCGGCAAAGTCATAATAATTGAAGCGGACGTATCCGGTTGCGTTCTGAAATTTACGGCAATCTTCGTTTGCTCCTTTGAGCCGTATGAGCTATTCTCCGCCTTTGTAGTGCTCAGTTTCCAGTAACTATTATTGCCAGCGCCAGTTGTTGGAGCTGAAGCGGAGACGGGAGCGGTCGCTGGCGTTTCTGTATTTTGCGTCAGGACCGGCGGAGAAAGAGTCACCGCCAGCGTTGAAATCCGGGCGCTTCCTTTGTAGCGCGGATAGGGCGAAAATGCATACGAAACCAGCTTTTTGTAAACCCAGCCTGTTCTTTTATCGTCAAGACGGACATGTACCCAATCTTTTTTTTCTCCGATTTTCCTCAAACGCGATTGAGGCGGCAAATTTGCAATAATCGCGTAATCAGTCGAAGGCCCCTTACGAATATTAGCCCTTTCATTCGTCCTAAATTCATTGCCTGACAGGCTCAATAAATCCTCCTGGATGTAACCGACTTTTCCTTCAGTCTCGTTATCGGGAATCAGACGAATTTTGTACCAATCTTTTGTTTTCCCCAGATAATAAACGAACGTTCCATACAGAATTCTCTCGATGCGTTCGTACTGAGTTCCCGGCCCTTTGCGAACATTGCAATCTCTATTAGCGAACAGGAGGCTGTCAAGCGGCACAAAAAGTCCGTTTTTTATCCAGCCGATATCTCCTTCGTCAAATCTGACTCTGGTCCAGCCGTTCCTTTCCTCCAACCGCACAAGTGGCATTCCTTTGGAAGCTCGTTTGATAAGCTGATATCTTGTGCTCGGGCCAAAACGGATATTGCAGTCTAATTTTGTCAGTAAAAGCGTTATATCATAATCAACCAATGGCTCCCAAATCCATCCGATGCGTCCGTCGGCCAATTTGATTTTTATCCAATCATTCTCCTGACCAAGTTTCAACAAAAGTTTCCCTTTTTTGACGCGCGTCAGTTTGGCCTGCTTCGTTCCGGGCTTTTCGCGAATATTGGAATCTTGATTAGTAATTAGATAAACCGGCTTTTCTTCAATAAATTCTTCGCCGGAAGAAGAAACAGTGGTCGCGACGGCGCTTTTGTGTATCCAGCCTGTTCTGCCATCGCTGGTCTTTACTTCGATCCAATCGCCCTTCTGCGTCAATTTTGTCAGTTGCATGCCCACTTCCAGCGTATCAACGACGCCGTAGCCCTCGTTTGAGCCGCGACGCAAAACAGCGCGATCTTTCACCCGGATTGTGCGTTCTCTTACCACATCTACCGCTGATTCGTGAACATAGCCGATTTGTCCCCCGGGAAGTCGAATCTGATAAAAAGCTCCCACTTTCCCCAATTGAACGAGTTCAGCGCCTTCACTGATATTCAGCAAGATGCCTGATTTCCTGTCAGCGTCCCGATAGGCATAAGTGGCTTTGATGGTGACGACATTGCGAAAAGATACTTTTTCGGCGTCCTTTTTGGAAATCCAACCGTTGCGTCCCTTAATCAACTCGACGTAGAACCAATTTCCGCGCTCACCGTCGCATAGCAATTCTTTGCCCTTTTTGATAATGGCGAACGCGCTGTATTCTTCGCCCGGTCCGCGGCGAACTTTTGCATTTTCTTTAAGTACAACCACTTTTTCCCGACCTATTTTTCGCGCCACTCCCTGGAAAATCCACCCGCGGCGACCGTCGGGAAGCTCCACGCGATGCCAATCATTTTCAGACTCCAACAAAAAAAGCTGCGTCCCTGCTTTCACGGTGGCGATCTCTTTGTATTTTGCGCCGGGGCCAGAGCGAACAACCGTCGCTGTTTGTACCACCAAACGATTCGGTTGAGAGATGAATTCCGGCGAGCAATAAACGAATAATGTTAACGTCATCAAACCCAAAAAGAGGGAAAATCGCCTGACGAAATCGCTCTGGCCGAAACCTTCATTACTTTGATATTGTCGTTTCAATTGTAAACCTCCCCGTTTGTTCACATGACAATTTAGAGCCGCAAAACATTTCCGATTATGGGGTGATTTTTGATTTGCCCTAGTTATTTCGCGTTGCGCGTCACAGATAATAAGAAATTTGCGCTGGCGAAACCACCAACTCTGAACCACAACGACTTAAGATAACTATTTTTTGATTAGATGTCAAGCCCTATTTTCTTTAATCAATATATTGTTTTTTCAGCGTTATCTCAATAATAATTTGTGCCGATCTTTTCTAAAAAAAATTCAAAAAATCGATTGCCAACTGTCAGCCGCGCAAGATACGAACCCAGCAAACGAGAACTTTAATCGCGATGACTACGGGAAATTGCCCTTTCTCTAAAAATCAATTTTGTAAATAGCGAAGCCCCGCAGCCTTTTTGTGAACAAGACCATTGTGAACCAAATTTATTCAGCTATTTCGGACAAAATTAATTCAATTTTCTCTTGCATGTTAATTCTTAGTTTTGTATATTTTTCTTAAAATGGTGACTTTGTCAAGTTTTAATAACTAAACAGGAATCGGGATATGTTGGTACGGATATTTCAAACGCGAGATATTTTAATGATAGGAGGTTGTATCTGTCGATCGCTTATCACATCCTTGCAAACGATGTATTTCGATGGAATAAAAAAAAGTGTACCGTAAATTTTTGGTACACTTTTTTTTATATCTGTTCATGATAAAAACAGCATAAAACAGGCACGGCAATAGATTTTATGAAATATTTATTATTTACGCCGCGTTATTTCTTACAGTCAGCAACATTCAACAGGAGGCAACGGGCTGATGAATTTTACACTTTTAGCGCAAATCCAGGAATTGGACAAACGACTCATGCAATTGGCGGCCGTCAAGGGCGACTTGCCAGAGAAAGTCGAACAGTTAAAATTGGAGATGGAAAATCTATCTGACGAACGTAATGAAAAAAAATCGTCTCTGGAACAGACGCAGAAGGATTTACTGCACAACAAAAATGAAACAGAACGGTTGCGAGACCTGCTCGATAAAAATCAAGAAAAAATTTACCATGTAAAAACGAATAAAGAATACGACGCTATTACTACAGAAATTGAAATAGTAGAAAGAAAAATTGATGAAACGGAAACAGCGACGTTGGAACTTATGGTAAAAGAAGAGCAACTAAAAAACGAAATTGACGAACTTGACAAGCGGATTTCCGGCGTCCGGGAGCAACTGGTCGCTAACGAAAAAGATTTGCATGAAAAAATGGCAGAAACCGAGTCCGAAGAGCGGATACTCGACTACCAGCGCAAGCAGGTCCTCGCCAAACTCAATCCCCGACTCATTTCTCAATACGAGCGAATCCGACACGCCAAAGAAGGCATCGCCCTTGCCATCGTAAACAACTACACGTGCAGTGGCTGTTTTGCAACAATTCCTGCACAAACCGTGCTGGAAATTCGCAAACGAGAACGCGTCATTGTTTGTGAGACCTGCGGCAGAATTTTAATCACGCCGGAAATGGAAGAAAAAGCAGTAGCGGAACTCCATGTCTTGGATCATCATTAAGTTTTGTCGTGAACATGTTCGCGACAAAATCGTCTAATTGACGCATGAACTTGTTTCTTAAAATTGTTCTTTTTGATTTTATCGTATTAAAAGTAAAGTCTTCGTTTTTTGTGCAAAAGTTCTTTATGTTTTATTTCATTTTTAATTGCAGCTTGCTGCGTTAGCTAAAGCGCTTTTTTCAAATCCAAAGTAAGGCCGGCGATCGCGTGCGCCTGAGGCGCATGAGGAAAGTCCGAACTCCACAGGGCAGGACGCCTCATAACATGAGGGGGGCGCGAGCCCACGGAAAGTGCCACAGAAAACATACCGTCCCGCCATGGCGGGTCAAGGGTGAAAAGGCGAGGTAAGAGCTCACCGTTCCGTCGGTAACGGCGGAAGCACGGCAAACCCCGTCCGGAGCAAGACCGCACAGGGAAAAGGAGCGGCCCGCTCCGCTTGATTCCCGGGTAGGTCGCTTGAGGTTCGCCGCGAGGCGGATCCCAGATAAATGATCGCCCTCGACAGAATTCGGCTTACCGCCTTACTTTGGATTAAATAATTTTGCAAAAAAATAATAAAGTTATTTGACATAAAAAGGATTATTAATGAACTTGAAATGGGTACTCAATGACAAAATTTCAACCGATGCAATTTATGAATTCGCGCAACAATTAAAAGTTCCACTGATTATCGCTAAAATCTTGATTACCCGCGGCGTCGATACATTTGACAAAGCGAAATTATTCTTTAGGGGCAATCTCGACGATTTGCACGATCCTTTTCTCATGCAGGACATGGGCAAGGCCGTCGAGCGCATCGTTGACGCCATCCGTAAAAAAGAAAAAGTTCTCATTTATGGCGATTACGATGTCGATGGCATTACTTCGGTTTCTACGCTCTATCTTTTGCTGAACGATTTGTACGCCGAAGTGAGCTACTACATCCCCCATCGCGTCCAGGAAGGCTATGGCATCAGCAAGCTCGGCATCGACGAAGCCGCTAAACAGGGGGTATCGCTGATTATCTCGGTAGATTGCGGAATTACTGCCGTCAAAGAAATTGAATATGCGCGACAGCGTGGAATTGATGTCATTATTAGCGATCATCATGAGCAAGGGCCGGAGCTTCCTGACGCCTACGCTGTGCTTGATCCCAAATGCGAACGATCCAATTACCCGTTTCAGGAATTGGCCGGCGTCGGCGTAGCTTACAAATTGGGACAGGCGCTCGTTCAGTATCTGGATTTAGAGCCAGAATACATGACAAAATATCTGGACCTGGTCGCGATTGGCAGCACTGCAGACATCGTGCCTCTCATTGACGAAAACCGTATTTTTGTCAGAGAAGGGCTGCGGCTCATCAACCAAACCGACAAACCCGGATTGCAGGCATTGCTCAGCGTATCCGGTCTTGCTGACAAGCCCATCGGCACGGGCCAGATTGTCTTTATTTTGGCTCCGCGGCTCAACGCAGTCGGCAGACTCAGCGACGCCGCTTTTGCAGTCAAACTTCTCACGACGCGCAACCCGCGAGTCGCCTGGGACATCGCCAACATGCTCGAAAATGAAAATCGTGCGCGGAAAAATATTGACGAGGACACTTTTAGACAGGCGCAGTCGCTCGTTGACTCTGACTATGATTTGAGCCGCGATTTTGGACTGGTGCTGGCAAAAGACGGCTGGCATCCCGGCGTTATTGGGATCGTTGCCTCGCGCGTTGTGGAAAAGTATTATCGCCCCACAGTAATGATTTCCGTCGACACAGAAATGGGCAAAGGCTCCGCGCGAAGTATCAACGGCTTTGATATTTTTGAAGCAATTCAACAATGTGAAGATTTGCTCGTCGGTTACGGCGGTCATAAATACGCTGCCGGGCTAACAATTGAAAAGGACAAAATTGCTGAATTTCGCAAACGATTTAATGAGATTGCCAAAGCAAATTTAGACGACGATTTGCTGCAACCCAAATTGCGCATTGACGGGCGCCTGCGATTGGCCGACATCTCTCCCCGGCTGGTGCAACTGCTCAAACTTTTTGCGCCTTTCGGGCCACAAAACACCAGACCTATTTTT
Organism: Calditrichota bacterium; assembly: GCA_013152715.1. Lineage (NCBI taxonomy): Bacteria > Pseudomonadati > Calditrichota > Calditrichota bacterium. The sequence continues at coordinate 13,513 of JAADFU010000120.1, read as the reverse complement.
CAAAGCGACCATTTACAGGTGGTGGGAAATCCCGCAATCGTAGGCAGAAATCACTTGAAATTTCGTGTTCGTCAGGACGGTATTGTTTTCGACGCCATCGGCTTCAATCTGGGAGATTTGATTTACCGCATCGAACCGGGCTCGCAAAACCTGGACATGGCCTATGTCATTGAAGAAAATACCTACATGGGACGAACTCAGTTGCAGTTGCGCGTGAAAGATTTAAGATAGTTCTCAAAAGTCATTATTTGCTAATGTGGATGATCAAAATGATCCTTCCCATTTTCTTGAATAAAATCTTTGACGATCTGAATTTTCAACAATCGGATAAGAATATTTGCATTTTGTTTTTAAAGAAAAGAGGAAATTCATTCTTGAAATGCCACTTTTTTGCGCCTAAAAAAATCTCTCCGTTTCACCTGTCTTATTTCATTCGGCTCATCTCCTTTTTCTGACTCAGCGGACTTCGACGGCTTCTAATTCATTTTAATACTCATGTTCTACTAATTGAAGGAGCGAAATATGGATCCCCGTGACGAAAAAGGAAAAATTTGGTTAAATGGGTCATTTGTCGATTGGCCGGACGCGAAAATTCATGTCATGTCTCATGTTATTCATTACGGCACATCATTTTTTGAAGGCATCCGTTGCTACAAAACACAAAAAGGACCGGCAATTTTTCGTTTGCCGGAACACGTCCGACGTCTTTTTGACTCTGCGAAAATTTATCGAACGGAAATTCCCTTTTCTCAACAGGACGTTTTTCAAGCTTGTATTGATGTTGTGAAAAAAAATAATCTGGAATCGGCTTACATTCGTCCGGTCGTTTATCGCGGCTACGGCTCGTTGGGAGTCGATCCCTCAAAATGTCCGATCGAAATCGCGATCGGAGCGCTGAACTGGGGACGTTATCTGGGCGAAGAAGCCATCAACAGCGGCGTGGACGTGAAAATTTCATCGTGGCTGCGCATGCACCCCAACACATTCCCGGCAATGGCAAAAGCCGGCGGCAATTATTTGAATTCTCAACTGATCAAACTGGAAGCGCTGAACGACGGCTACAGCGAGGGAATCGCTTTGAATTCCAACGGATTGATTTCAGAAGGAAGCGGCGAAAACCTGTTCGTCGTTCGCGACGGCAAAATTTACACTCCAACCATCGGAAACTCAATCTTGCCCGGGATCACGCGCGACTCCATCATTCGCATCGCCCGCGATTTTGGGTACAAAATCATTGAAACCGAAATTCCGCGAGAAATGCTGTACATCGCGGACGAACTTTTTTTCACCGGAACCGCAGCGGAAGTGACGCCAATTCGTTCAGTGGATAAAATTTCGATTGGCGCTGGCACGCGCGGCCCTGTCACCAAAAAAATTCAGCAGCGTTTCTTTGAAATTTTAGAAACAGGCGACGACGGTAAATACGGATGGTTGACTTTTGTGAAATAATTTTTTACATTTTTCATCAGACAAATATTCATGGCTTTTGCATTCGCCGAACCTTGCAAAAGCCATGACATTCTAAAAATTATTTTTCTTCAATCACAGTTGACAATTTCAGTTGAGACCCTGGCTGAAAAAAGAGTCACAACTTTGACATTTTTAACGAAACTCTTTAGCAATCAAGTGGTTAAATTTTCAATATCGACGAGTTCGCTCTAAAAAAGCAAAAACCGGGTATTTATCGAGCCACACTGATGCGAACACAATTGATTCTTTTGCGGTTGCAACTTTCTCTTGCTGGACATTTTTTAAAGCACCAGGTTTTTAAACTAAACTCGTCGATTAAACAAATAAATTTTTGAACATTTTTTGTCCATTCAAAAGATTAAATGTCCGAGCAAGCTTAAGAAGCGACGACAGATGAGTGAGACCGATGAGCGCCAGAAGAAAAGCCAGAGAATTAGCATTATGCGGGTTGTACGCTTACGAGCTGTCGCAGAACCCACTCGATCAGATTCGCGACGAAGTCATTCGAAACGGCAATATGAATGAGATGATTCAGAATTTTGCCGGCGATCTATTGACGACGACAGTGGAACATCTCGACGAATTTGACACAATGATTAAATCCAGAACGCTGAATTGGGATTTTGAACGAATTGCGATCATTGATAAATTGATTCTGCGGCTGTCGATCTGTGAATTTCTCTATTTTCCTGATATTCCTCCTAAAGTTTCTATCGACGAGGCCATTGAAATTTCAAAAAATTATAGCACAGAAAAAAGCGGAAAATTTATCAACGGCATTCTTGACTCCATTCTTTCGGATTTAAGACGCGCCAATCGCCTCAATAAGAAGGGACGCGGATTAATAGAATGAACCTGAACTAATTCTTTTCCAGCACAGTAAAAGAATTAATTGATTTTATTAGGGTTGCCGGACATATTTGTCGCTGTTTCAATTTGGAAAAAATTTTTCAATCATAAAATTTGAGTTCCAATTATGAGTCCACGCTAAAAAAGAGAAAACCAGCTATTTGACGAACTGAATCTAATGTGGAGATAGTTGATATTATCGATGTTACACTTTACTTTTACGGGCATTCTTGAAAATAGCTGGTTTTAGACCAAACTCAATTATAATTCAGGAGTAACTATGCTTGACAAATTGTTAACGACAATTTTTGGCAGCAAACATGAACGCGACATCAAACGGATTCAGCCAATTGTCTCGCAAATCAACCAATATTATCAACAATATCACGAACTGTCTGACGACGAACTTCGCTACAAAACGATAGAATTCAAGAATTTGATTCAAGAGAGAATCGAAAATATTCGCCAAGAAATCGAACAGCTTTACAGCCAATTACGGCAAGACACCACGGACGCCAAGGGCACTGATTTTGAAGAAGTCCGAACACAAATCAGCGAGTTGGAAGATGAAGAAAAGGAAATAATGGAAGGCGTCCTGTTGGAGATTTTGCCTCGGGCTTTTGCCGTAGTAAAAGAGCAATGTCGTCGTCTGGTGGGAAAAAGTTGGGGAGTGAGCGACATTCAGGCTGTTTGGGACATGGTTCCTTTCGACGTGCAACTTGTCGGCGGCATTGTCCTTCACGAGGGGAAAATCGCGGAAATGGCGACCGGAGAGGGCAAAACATTGGTCGCTTCCATGCCGTTGTATTTGAATGCGTTGCCTGGCAGAGGCGCCCATCTGGTTACTGTGAATGATTATCTTGCTAAACGCGACTGCGAATGGATGGGAAAAATTTATGAAACATTGGGATTGACCTACGCCTATATTACCAATGAAATGGACCCGCCGCAGCGGCAACGGGCATACAATTCCGATATCACCTATGGCACGAACAACGAATTTGGGTTTGATTATTTGCGCGACAATATGGCCATTCGCGTTGAAGATTTGGTGCAACGCCAGCACAACTATGCCATTATTGACGAGGTGGATTCGGTGCTGATAGACGAAGCGCGAACTCCGTTAATTATCTCAGGACCTGTGGCGAAATCCACTCAACAATTTGACGTGGTAAAACCGCATGTCTCTCAACTGGCGCGATTGCAAACGAATCTTGTCAACCGACTCATTGCTGAAGCGGAGAAACTATTACAAAGCGATGATACTTACGAAGCCGGAATTAGGCTCCTTAAAGCCAGCCGGGGCGCGCCAAAGAACAAACGATTGTTGAAAATTCTGCGCGAAGTCGGCGTCAAAAAATTGATTCAACGCGTGGAAAACGATTATCTGCGGGACAAACGTCTGCATGAATTGGATGAAGAGTTGTATTATTCCATCGATGAAAAATCTAATGTCATCGATTTGACGGATAAAGGGAGAGAAGCGCTGTCTCCTAACGATCCTGAGCTCTTCATTTTACCAGATCTGGCGACAGAATTGAGTCAAATAGACCAAAATCCGGAGCTGTCTCCTGAGAAAAAAGCCGAAGAAAAAAACAGAGTACAGGTGGAATACGCCGAAAAGAGCGAACGACTCCACAATATTCAACAATTATTGAAAGCTTACTCGTTGTTCGAAAAGGACGTGGAATACGTTGTCACCGACGGCAAGGTAATGATCGTGGATGAATTTACAGGACGCCTCATGCCCGGCCGGCGATACAGCGACGGACTGCATCAAGCGATTGAAGCAAAAGAGGGTGTGAAAATTGAGGGCGAGACGCAAACGCTGGCGACGATTACCCTGCAAAATTTCTTTCGCTTGTACAATAAATTGGCGGGTATGACCGGCACTGCGGAGACGGAAGCCCATGAATTCTGGGAAATTTACAAGCTTGACGTTGTAGTCATTCCCACCAACGAACCCATTCGGCGCATGGACTACCAGGATCAAATTTTCCGCACCAAACGCGAAAAATACAACGCGGTCATTGACGAAATTGAGGAAATGCACAAAAAAAATCGTCCCGCGCTCGTAGGGACAATTTCCGTGGAAGTTTCCGAAACATTGAGCCGCATGCTCAAGCGTCGCGGCATAAAACACAACGTTTTGAACGCCAAACATCACAAAGAAGAAGCGCAAATCGTCCGCAAAGCCGGACAGCCGGGAATGGTCACCATCGCCACCAACATGGCGGGTCGCGGCACGGACATTAAACTGGGCAAAGGTGTTGTTCTGTGCGATGGCGGCTGCTATTTGGTAGATGATAACGGCCGACCTGTCCCACCAAATATCAATCTTTCCGAGTGTGAAGCATCCATGCCGTGCGGCTTGCACATTATCGGCACAGAGCGTCACGAATCGCGGCGAATTGACCGGCAACTGCGTGGTCGCAGCGGGCGTCAGGGAGATCCGGGCTCGACTCGCTTCTATCTGTCGCTGGAAGATGATTTGATGCGGCTTTTCGGCTCCGAACGCATCGCCGGCGTCATGGATCGGTTGGGCATTCAGGATGGCGAAGTGATCACGCATTCGATGATTACGCGCTCCATTGAAAAAGCACAGAAACGCGTGGAAATGCACAATTTTGACATTAGAAAGCACTTATTGGAATACGACGATGTGATGAATCAACAGCGCGAAGTAATTTACAAATTGCGCGCCAACGCGTTGCACGGTGAAAATTTGCGCTCGCAAATACTCGACATGATCGATCAAATCATCGAAGATCGCATCGCGCACCGCGCCGGCGGCAGCAAATATCCCGAGGAGTGGGACTGGGCCGGATTGAACAATGATTTTCAGCGATTCTTTCTCATGCCTCCTATTTTCTCTAAAAAAGAAGACATCCCTTCGGATTTGACCACCGAAGAGTTGTTTGAAATGGTTCAAGAAAAAGCGCAGCAGGGTTATTTTCAAAAAGAAAAACTCATCGGCGAAAAAACAATGAGAAAACTGGAGCGCATTGCTTTGCTGCAGGTCATTGACACCAATTGGCGGGAACATCTCTATGAGATGGACCAAATCAAAGAAGGCATTGGACTGCGGGCTTACGGACAAAAAGACCCGTTGATCGAATACAAATCCGAAGGATTCAACGCATTTGCCGATATGTTAGCCCAGGTGAACGAAGGCGTCATCGAGTTGATTTTCAAATATCAGCTTCGCGAAGAGCCGATCACCATCACCGGAAGGCGGCCCGTGCAAATGCAGGAAGTGCATGATTCGGCGACGGGATTAGGATTTCAGCCAACAGCACAAGCGCCGAGCCAGAATCAGCAAGCCGCGCCCGGCGGGCAGCCAGCGCAAGGGAAAAAGAAGCCCATCGTGGTTGGGCCAAAAATAGGACGCAACGATCCCTGTCCTTGCGGTAGCGGCAAAAAATATAAGAAATGTCACGGCGCCAACAAATAAAGCCGCTATTCTCAAAATTGTGAACCGACGACGAAATCGGCTCATCGGAGAGCGGAAAAAATATTTTACGAATTTCAAACGATAAATTATTGGCTCATTTTATAAAAAATTCTTGCATTCGTCTGTTTTCCTGTGTATATTGCACAGACAAAGATAAGATTTGCGCTTTTCAATGCAAATAAATTAAAAATTTGTCATAAGACTTGCTTTTAATTTAGGAAATCTTATCTTAATCAGGGTATTTTAATTCAGAAGGGAAAAGCATACCCATTTAGGGAGGGAGGAAATGGACGCACGCGTTATGGAGATTGTTCTCTATATCATGGATTCCATCAACTCAACCACAGACGAGAATATTTTGAGTCAAATAAAAGATATTTCCGACATGCTGGTTGAGCGAGGATACACGGAAACTGAGATAAAATCTGCTTTCGACGTTCTGATGGAAAGCGAATCTGAAGATGAAACCGAACCAGTCGCAGCCATTAGCAAGAAACAAAAAACACCAAAAAAACTGACAAAAAAGCGAAATGACAGCGCCGAAGCTTCAACAATTCAAAAACACTTTATCTTCCAAGTCAACGAATTGGATATCGTCGGCGATGAAGAGATCGAAAGAATCATCAACAGATCGATGTTAAGAGGGCAACACGGCACTTCCATCTCTGAAATTAAAGCCATTATTGATCATTTTATTTTCGATCCGCATGAGCTCCAATCTAATTCATTTTTTGTTATTAACCAGAAACAATACGGACATTAGACCTGAATATGCCAAAATCAGTTGTTATCGTTGAATCTGTCGCCAAGACAAAAACAATAAAAAAATTTTTAGGAAGAAACTATCAGGTGCTGCCATCGGTGGGACACATCAAAGACCTTCCCAAACAAAAGTTAGGCATTGACATTGACGATGGTTTTCAGCCGCAGTACATCACGATCCGCGGCAAAGGGAAAATTCTTAACGAACTAAAGAAAGCCGCGGCTAACGCGGATCAGGTATTTTTAGCTACTGACCCCGACCGCGAAGGTGAAGCGATTGCCTGGCACATTTACGAAGAGCTGAAAAAGAAAAATCCGAACATCCACCGCATTTTATTCAACGAAATTACGGAACATGCGGTTGTGGAAGCCATCAATCATCCGCTGACCATTTCGACGCAAAAAGTGGAAGCGCAAAAAGCGCGCCGCGTATTGGATAGACTTGTCGGATATCAAATCAGCCCCATCCTCTGGCAAACAATCTATCGCGGACTCAGCGCCGGACGCGTGCAATCTGTCGCGCTGCGCATGATCGTGGAGCGCGAACGGGAAATTCAGGCCTTTGTTCCCGAAGAATACTGGACAATCGCCGCCCGGATCCAGGGGAAAAGCAGCGAGCCCTTCCTGTCAAACTTAATCGCCATCGAAAAAAAGAAACCGAAAATCGTCAATGAAAAACAGGCAAAAGGAATCGTCGCTGATTTAGAAACAAAAACTTTTGCCGTTAAAAGCATCAAAAAGAAAAAAGTCACGCGCAAGCCTTATGCGCCATTCACAACGAGCACGATGCAGCAGGAAGCGGCAAAACGGCTCGGCTATACATCGAGACGAATCATGGCTATCGCGCAGCAACTGTACGAAGGAATAGAGTTGGGCGCCGAAGGCAGCGTGGGTCTCATTACTTACATGAGAACCGATTCTGTGAGAATCGCCGGCGAAGCGGTAGCCGCCGCCAGAGATTATATCAGCAAATCCTACGGCACGGAATATGTGCCCCCAAAACCTCGTTTTTACAAGCTCAAAAAAGGCGCCCAGGACGCCCACGAGGCGATTCGGCCGACTTCCATGAAACTCGTGCCCAAAAAAATCAAACGATATTTGACAAAGGAGCAATTTAAGCTCTACGAACTCATCTGGAATCGCTTCCTTGCCAGTCAGATGAGCGATGCTGTTCTGGATCAGACTACGATTGACATTAAAGCGGGCCAGCTTTCGCAAAATGATATTTCTGAAGATTACCTTTTCCGCACTACCGGATCAGTGATTGTATTTCGTGGCTTTTTGCAGGCGTTCGACGATTTTGAGGAAAAGGCTGAAAAAGATGGCAAAGAAAACAACGGCAAAATCCCTATCACCAAGATTCCCAAGGATTTAACTATTAACGAAAAATTAGCTTTGCTGGATCTTTTTCCGAAACAACATTTTACCAAACCGCCGGCCCGATACGCAGAGAGCAGTCTGGTCAAAGAATTGGACAATCAAGGAATTGGGAGACCTAGCACTTACGCTCTGATAATTAGCACGCTGCTGGCGCGAAAATATATCGAAAGAAACGCTCGGCAGCTCGTACCCACAGAACTTGGTTTCACGGTCTGCGACATTTTGGTGAAAAATTTCCCGGCGATTTTTAACACCAAATTTACGGCGGAAATGGAAAACGAATTGGATCGGATTGAGGCGGCGGAAAAAGATTATCTGACCGTGATCCGGGATTTTTACCAGCCATTTGAAAAAGCGCTGGCGGAAGTAAAATCCAAGAAAGACGACATCCGCGACTCGTTAATTGAAGATACCGATGAAAAATGTCCCCAATGCGGCAAGCCACTGATTGTCCGCTGGGGCAGAAACGGAAAATTTATCGGCTGCAGCGGCTATCCGGACTGTCGCTACACCAAGCCTATCGATGAGAATGAAATTGTCACTACCGATGAAATCTGCGAAAAATGCGGACGCCCGATGGTGGTAAAAAACGGGCGCTACGGTAGATTTTTAGCCTGTTCCGGCTATCCGGAGTGCAACAACGTCAAATCATTTACCATCGGAGTGCCTTGTCCCAAAGAAGGCTGCGATGGCATGATTGTTGAACGTCGTTCTCGTCGGGGCAAAATTTTTTACGGATGCAATCGCTATCCGAAATGCGATTTTGCCACCTGGTACAAACCGATAGCAAAACAATGCGAAAATTGCGGTTCCCCCTATCTCGAAGAGCGCTATAATAAATCTATTGGCAATTATCTCTATTGTCCAAAATGTAAGACAAAATATGAACAAAGCTCTTGAAAATAAAAATAGCGCCACAAAAAATTGGGATTTGATTTTCGATCAATATTTGAATTACCTCAAATCGGAACGATCCTATTCCACGCATACCATCACCGCGTATAGCCATGATTTGCAGCAATTTTACGATTTTTTGGAGAAAAATTTCGGACTAAACCGCTGTTCACCCGCCGATATCGACCGCCAAAAATTAAGGTCGTTTCTGGCAAATTTGAAAAAGCGCGACTTTCGCGCAACTACCCTGAATCGCAAAATTGCCTGTTTGAAATCCTTCTTCAAATTTTTATTTGTCAATCAATTTATAAAAAGCAATCCGGCAATTGGCTTGTATTCTTTGAAAACAGAGAAAAAAATTCCCACGACGATCAGTTACGAACAAATCAAAGAAGCGATTGAACTTATCGACGCCAGCGACGTCATCGGATTGCGCGACCGGGCAATATTTGAATTATTTTATGGAACCGGCATTCGATTAAATGAGTTAGCTAATATAAGGATCTCTGATATAGATATGGTGAATGATTTGATACGTGTGTTGGGAAAAGGAAAAAAAGAACGACTCGTTCCCTTGGGCAAAATCGCAAAGTCATCTATTCGGGCCTATCTTCAACGCCGGCTTGAATTGCTTGCCAAGATTTCCGATCAAAATTCAAACAATTATCTTTTATTGAACCAATACGGAAAAAAATTGTCGCTCCGCGGGATCCAACGTCGCGTGGCAAAATATTTGCATTTAGTTACGTCTTCGGGCGCGCATCCTCACAGTCTCAGGCATTCATTTGCCACCCATTTGTTGGACGCCGGCGCGGATTTAGTGGCTGTGAAGGAACTACTGGGACACTCCAGTTTGTCAACAACACAAATTTACACGCATGTCTCGTCAGAGCGATTGAAAAAAATCTACAAACAAGCGCATCCGAGGGCTGATAAAGATTAATTTCCTTTAATTCATAGAGATATAAAGGTTAAACTCGTGAGGAGGAATCCAATGAGAGTAACGTTCACTGCCCGTCATTACAAATCATCTCCGCGGCTCAAAGAGTATGCTGAGAGTGAAGTGCAAAGGTTGGAAAAGTTTTTCGATGGCATTATCAGTTGCGAAATTGTGTTAGATTATCAGAAAGACATTCAAATCGCTGAAATCAATGTGATCGTCCACGGACAACAGTTGACGGTGATGGAAAAATCAGAAGAAATACGCAAGTCCATTGATTTGGCTGTTGATAAAATGGAACGGCAGCTTAAACGTTACAAAGAGAAAAAATTTCAAACTTATGCAACTAAAGAAGTTGAATGATAACTGTTCATCGCAACCTGCCTTATGAAGACTTTCGTGAGGCAGGTTTTTTATTGGAAATAAGCGATAAAGAAAATGAAGCCATTAACAGTAAAAGAATTATTCGAAGATACAAAAAACATATTAAAACTTGAAATTCTCAATTGTGAAGATGAATTAAATAATGAAATCACCGAACGTGAGCTGCATCGAACAGGCCTGGCGCTCAGTGGGTTTGTTGAAGTGTTTACTTATCGGCGTATCCAGATTATTGGTAATACTGAACTGGCGTACCTGGAAAAACTCAGCCCGGTCAAGCGGGAATTAAGCCTGAGAAAAGTTCTTACGTTCAAAATACCATGCATCATTGTGACAGACAACAACCATCCTGGCTCTGACTTTCTTAAAATTGCCACTGAATGCAAAATTCCCGTTTTGCGCAGTTTGTACTCGACGACCCATGTATCGCAAATTTTGAGCAGTTATCTGGAGAAGAGATTTGCGCCTTTTCGTACAGTTCACGGCTCCCTGGTCGACGTCTACGGAATCGGAATGCTCGTCACCGGCCGCAGCGGCATCGGAAAAAGCGAAGTGGCTCTTGATTTAGTAGAGCGAGGCCACCGTTTAGTCGCCGACGATGTAGTCGATCTCATTCGCCGCACCGAGGGAGTTTTAATTGGCAGTTGCACCGAGACTTTGCTTCACCACATGGAAATACGGGGGCTGGGAATAATCGACATTCGTTCCATGTTTGGCATTCGCTCTATTCGTTTCCAAAAAAGAGTGGAGGTGGAGCTCAATCTGGTAGATTGGGACAAAGACAAAGAATACGACCGCACTGGTCTGGACGAAGAAATGATTGATTATTTGGGAGTAAAAATCCCTGTCATTCACTTGCCCATTTTCCCCGGAAAAAATATTACCGTGATCGCTGAAACAATCGCTTTGAACCAATTACTAAAAATATACGGGGAATTTACCGCCAAAGAATTTAATGATCGCTTGATGCAGAAAATCCAAAGTAACACTACATTGCGAGACCATTTGTTTTTTGACCTGGAATAAACTTTGGAGACTATCGGCAAATGATCGGAGGAATCATCGTCACACACGGGCCTATGGCGCAACCTCTCATTGCAGCAGCAGAAACTATTCTGGGAAAAGCGGATAATATTCGCGCACTGTCAACCACGCCATTTTCATTGAAAGAAATTGTGTCCGAAGTCGAGAAAATTATTGAAAAAGAAGCGTGGGACGATGGCGTACTCGTCATGGCCAGCCTGCGCGGCGGATCTTGCTGGAACGCCGCCGTTCTGATCGCCAACAAAAAATCAAACGTACAAGTTGTTTCCGGAGTGAACCTCCCGATGGTAATTTCTTTCTTGAGCAAGAGAAACAGTCTTTCGCTGTCAGAGTTGGCAGAGACCGTTTACCATGACGGGGTGCGCGGAATTGCCAAGCTTTAACCGAAGGAGCTAATGAGCAATGGCTTTAGATTTGATTCGCATTGACGACCGCCTTGTGCACGGGCAGGTCGTCATTGCCTGGGGGAGTTATTTAAAAACAACAAAAATCATTTTGTGCCACGATGAAATAGCAAAATCAGAAATAGAACGAGAAATGTACGCCAACGCCGAAGAAATCGCTCCCCATCCCATGCGCATTTGTGTCTGGACAAAGGACCAGACAGTACGCGCGCTCCGCACAGAAAAATACAAAAATGAAAAAATTATTCTCTTGTTAGAATCTCCGCGGGACGCGCTGAATTTAGTGGATTCCGGCCTCTCTTTCGCTCGAGTGAACATCGGGGGCATGCATTATGAGCGCGGAAAACGTCGGCTCGCCCCGTACATTTACGTGAACGACGAGGATGTCGTTTGTCTCAAGCAATTAGCGCAAAAAGGTATTCATTTAGAGGGTCGCGACGTGCCAAACGCCAAAAAAATCGATTTGACCAGAATTATCGATGAATGACGCGACTGGGCAGCACCCATTGCCTCAAAATAAAACCTAACCGAAATGTGTGTAGAAATGTCGTCTGTTAGTTTTCTTATTCATTTGTTCTTTATCCTTCATTTTTTGATTTTTTTTTGATGAAAGATTGAAAAAGGTTGATAGTTTTTTTATTGATAAACGAGTTTCATGATGTCCTCGATTTTCTTTTTCATGCGACGTTGTACTTCAAAGGGATTGAGTGTCTCTTTTTCATGCTGTAGTCTCTGTTTTGTTTCCTCGTCAATAGCATGAGAGGCCATAAGTCGGTGAAATGGTGTTTGTGGTTTGTCATATTTTTTAATAATTTTAGAATCCACTCGTTTTTTATCGATGAGTTTGACGTTACTGATAAAAAAATTAAAATAATAGTACCATTCGTTTCGATAAAGATCATTAAGCATGTCGACGATCTGTGGGGAATCAAAGCGACCATATCCCAGATATTGCCTGATATGAGTCCAGTTTTTATTTTCCACATGGGCATTGTCATTTTTGTGATAGGATCGAGAACGGGTAAACTGGACTGGCTTTTTTCGTTCTTGAAAATGTCGCACTAAATGCCAATTCAAGAACTCCGAGCCGTTATCGCAATCAAATCCTTTTATGGGGAAGGGAAGTTGGCTCTCGATGTCGGAAACAGCGTCTAAAACACCTTTTTCGCCCTTGCCCCAGACAGCTCGTTGCGCGGTCCACTGGGAATAGATATCCACGCTGTTGACCGTAAAGGCAAACATACCAGCCATAGAAGTGCCACAATGCGCAACGGTATCTGTCTCTAAAAAGCCAGGCTCTCGTTCGTTCCATTGATCGGTCTTTATGGGAATATGCTTTTTCAAAAGCGATCCCGGCTTTGTGGTTGCCATGCCTTTTTTACCATGGCGACGCCGACAAGGAGCAAGAAGCCGATCAATGGTTGCCGCAGAAATCGACAATAGTTTCTGTTCAATCTCGTCGGATAGCTCGTGCTGCTCATAAAACGGCACCCATTCCGCAACAAGTGCTTTGAGACGTTTGGAGCATGGCATATTCGTTACTTGCCAAATGTCAAAGAGCACAGTCTTTATGAGCACATGATCATAAATGGCCTTACGACCGCGACGCGAGAGATTCTCTGGTGATACCTGTGCTGGGGGCTTGTTAAGCAAACTAATGGCATATTTACGATTATACTCGCAGATGTTACAAAATCCGTCTAATATGACCTGTTTTTCTTTTTTGGTGGAGCTATGATATTTCGCCCTGATTTGCAAATAATACTCATACTTTGCCTTGGAACTCATAATTAATCCCTTCCTTGTCTTTTGGGTCAGGTTAATTATGAGGCAACGTCTAACTTTCGAAAAAGTTCGTTCTTTGGAAAGTTAGATTATTTATGAGTCAATGCGCTAGTGAATTAATATATTTGATTCGCAAAAAAGAGCTTGACA
>JAADFU010000119.1 GCA_013152715.1 Calditrichota bacterium | reverse complement strand
ACTCGTGTGAATCCATGACTTCAAAAAATTGCGGACAATACAATTGAAATGCCTATCAATATTTTAAGCACACAGAATTAATAAATCAGGTGGAAGAAAATACAAAATCCCTTTCTTTCAAAGGTTCGAAATCTTATTTGCACTCTTCAAATAATTTTTTTTGATAAATTTTCCGACTTTTGCATTTTCTACTTATTCAGCAACGGTTGGAATTTTTTGTATCGGTAATTGCCAGACTGGTTCAATGCTCCAGTTTCCTCCAGTTTCATTATTCGGTCAAAATGAAGGAATTCAGAGGTATTAGCATAAAACCATTATTCTCTAAAATATATTAATTTTTTCGCTCTTTTGCAACACTTTTCTCTAAAATTGAAATAATTTTTCATTTTTTTGTCACATTAAGCATCAATATGCACTACCGAACTTTTGCCAACTCATTTTCGAGTGACCTGAATTTCTATCCCATTGCCTTGGCGTCACCCATTTTTAACTATTTTCCGATTTTTCTTTTTTCGTTGAAATTCCCAATAAAGTGTATAGTGGACAGATGCCGATAATGCCATTTAATAGCGGCAGCAATCCGAGCCAGCCAAAAGCAGATTTAGGTCCCCAGAAAACAAGGGAAATGATAAATAGTCCGGCGACAATTCGAATAGTTCGGTCTAAACGACCTTCATTTACTTTCATTCTGTTCCTCAATTATATATTATGATTTTCAAAAACTTTTCATTTTTGATATTTTTTCGGTTCGTGCTCAAATTCCTGTTTACAGGATTTACTGCAAAAATAGTAAGTTTTCCCCTGATAGGTACTCACCGCAAGTGGCGATTTTTCATCGACCAGCATTCCGCAAACCGGGTCTTTTGGCATTTTGCTCACCTCCTTCAATTTAATAAGTGCGTAAATTGAATCAAACCGCTCAATTTTTCAAATTTCGTAATCTTTCTTCAAACTCCTGTTTGTCAATTTCACCGCTGGCGTAGCGCGCCTTAAGAATGTCAATCGCCGAGCTTCCGTTTGCGGGTCCGACCATCGAAGTCCGATTTTGTCCGAGAAAATTGCGCAGGCTCCAAAAGATAATTCCCAAAAGCGCCAACCAAAACAGGGCTTGAAAAACCATTCCGCCCCAACCCCAGTTCATTCCGCAAAATTCATGTGTCATGATTTGCCTCCTGATTCGTTTATTTATATTACTGTTTGCCCTGTTTTAAGACAAAAGTTGTACCAGGAAAGCGAGGCACAGGATAACTGTTGTAATAACAATAAATTATCAAGTGGTTTGCTGAAATTTTCAATGCACTTGAGATCAGTTAATTGTAGATTATTCTACAAATGTTGAATATTGTTAATGAATGTTAAGGAAGATTCGCAGAAAGATGTACTCCACGTCGCCGGTGGAGTACATCTTGGGGAAACAGTCAAAAGGGTCAAATCTTACACATTGCTCTTTACAGAAAATAAGGCTAGCATGTCAGGATAAAAATTGTTGTTTTGTCCATTGCTAACGGATTAAGATCAAAAAACATTCCATTTAAAACAGAGAAATGGAAAATTTAAAATAATACAGAAATGAGAGTCTGAGCTCGAATCAATTTTTCCGCTATCCTATCCATTCCGCACCACATTCGCCATTCCACCAACTAAATGATAAAGATTGTGACAATGATGGAACCAGTCGCCGGGATTGTCAGCCACAAATTCGATGGCCGCGCGTCCCCTGTGAGCGGCCACGATTACCGTATCTTTCTTTATTCGATGGCCGCTGCGGCTCCCGGAACCAACAACTTCGAAAAAATGCCCGTGCAAATGCATCGGGTGCGCCATCATGCTGTGGTTGGAATATTCGAAACGAACTCGCTCGCCGGGCTTAATCTTGATGTCATCCGTATCAGGAAAAACTTTGCCATTAATCGTCCAGTAAGGCGAGCCCATCATGCCGCCAGAGAGTGTCATGCGAATTTTACGATCAATTTGACCGCCAACTTCTGGGATTTCTGTTTCGGGAATGCCGGCAAGCATGTCATAGCTGTTCACATGAAACCTTCTCTCCATTGAATCGCCGCTGTAAGATTTGGAAACAATTCCATCGTACAAAAAAGTTGCCAGTTCCCAGCCGCCAACAGGAGTACCATCTTTAAGATTGTACAATACCCAGCGTCCCGGATTGTCCGCAATAAATTCCACATCGTAACGTTCGCCCATACCGATTTGCAAAGCGTCAACTTCGTGGGACTCAACAGGTCGGCCGTCAGCGTGGGTGATGGTGAGCGAATGACCTGCCAGACGCAGCGTATAAATCGTCGCAGAAGAGACATTCATAATTCGTAATCGCACCCGATCGCCTTTTTTTAAACGAAAGGGTTTCCCGGCGGAGAAGACTTTTCCGTTTACAGCATAAGCATTATAGTCGGGTTCCAGCAAAGGTTCGTTTCCTCTTTTCCGCCTTCCCCGCCCCATCATTCTGCCCATTCCCATTGTGCCGCCGCGGGTTCTTCCTGCGCGAGCTGCCGCAGGACCGCCGCCATCTACAGTAACCCAATCTTCCAAAATCAGGGTGTATTCCTGATCATAGCTTCTTTCTTCTTTTTTAGGTTCAATAATTAAGCCGCCATACAATCCCTGATCCAATTGGTAGCTTTCATGAGAATGGTAAATGTAAGAGCCTGCTGGCAAAGCGGGAAATTCATAGACAAATGTCTCACCCGACTTTATGGGTTTCTGGGTTATTCCAGGCACACCGTCCATCGCATTGGGCACAGGAATACCGTGCCAGTGAATTGTTGTATTTTCGGACAATTTATTCTCGACAACAATGCGCACATTATCCCCTTCGGTGACGCGAATGATAGGGCCGGGTAACTGACCGTTGTAAGTAAAAGCTTTGAAAATTTTTCCATTGCCAAGATCGACATCCGTAACTTCAGCGGTTAATTTAAATTCACGCAGAGGGCCGTTAGCAACGCGAGGGCGAAATGCCGTCAGGGTACCTCCTGCGGCGCCAGCAGCAAACTCTTTCTTATCGGACTTGCCTTTGTTGCACGCAGAAAAAAACAATCCGCTGCTACTGGCAACCGTCAGTCCGATAGCCGTTTTTTTAATGAAATCTCTCCTTTTCATTAGATTTGATCCTTTTTACTGATTTTCCTTCAATTTTAATTAAATCGACTGAAAATTATTCCTCAAAACTACTGCTAACCCTTATCTTTTTCTGCTGCCTTCTCCTGCAATCTTTTCAGCGTTCGCTCCATTGTTTTCTTGAGTCGTGGATTCTGCTCTTTTTCAATCGCTTTTTTCAACGGTTCGATTGCCGCCGGATCGCCAATTTTTCTGAGAGCAGAACAGGTTTGAATTTTAATCCAGCGGCTGGAATCGTTCAAATTCCCAATGAGATACGCCAATACCTTGGGATTTTTTGGCGCCAGTTTCGCCACGGCTCTAGTGACAGCGCTGCGGAGTCCTGTCGGATATTGAGCACCGCCAAATGCGAGAATAGTGTCCGCCAGTGCGGGCAATTTAAATCTGGCGAGCGCATTCACCGCCGCAGCGCGAATATTTTCATTGAAGGAATCGATATTCAAAGCCTGCTTCAGCAGTGAAACAGCTTTGGCGGAATCAAGTTTTGAAATTGTTTTCAACGCGGCAGAGATGACTGAGTAGCTTGAATCTGACTCAATTTTATTTTGAAGAATAGAAACCAAAGATGAATCTTCATAGTTGGCAAAACCGCTGATTGCCGCAGCCCGGACGCGGCTCTTGGGGTCTTTCGCCACTTTCTTCAAAATCGCCTCAGCCCAATCCGGATGGACATCAGCCAAAAAATTGACCGCCTGCCGGCGCACCACCCAAAATGAATCGGACAAACTTTTCTCAGCAATCGCCTTTTGCACTTCAACATCATCTTTAAAATTTTCACTCAATTGATCCAGCGCATCAAGCCGATCAACCGCGTGACTCGCATGAGCCAATTGAAGCAGCAATTCTTTTTTGCTTTTCTTAAATTCAATTCCTTTCAAAATATGATTCCCCGGATCAAAAAGCACCAGATCGGGGTTGCTGGCACATTTCAAATAAATTGTCGTATCAGCCGTGGAAATATCAACCGTCGCGACTCGATGCTTCTCACCGGCGAACATTTCTATTTTCACAGGCATGCGAAACACGGTCGTCAATTTTTCGCCGACTTGCTGCTGCGTCACATGAAGGGCAACCGACTGCAGCGAATCGACCCAGGTTTTTTCCACGTGGTATTTGGGGTAACCGGCGGAATACACCCATTCATCAAAAAACCAGTAGAGATTTTTACCCGTCGCTTCTTCAAAGGCTTTTTTCAAATCCGACGCTTCCACCAGCTTGAGCGCGTTCGTCCTGCCGTAGTAGTTGATGCCTTTCCAGAAAAGCTCATCGCCCAGCACATAGCGCAGCATGTGCAAAACGCAGGCGCCTTTTTGATAGGCATGGCGGTCGAACATATTCATCGGATTTTTATATTTGTACCACGCCAGCGTGCGACGATAGCGAGTGGAATCTTCGCTCATGTAAATTTGCCCGGCTCGCTGCATCGTATAATCAAATGCGTCTTCCCCGCGGGAATACTCGGTCCAGAGAGAAGCAAAATAAGTGGCGAAACCCTCGTTCAGCCAGGAATTTGTCCAGTCGCGACAGGTGAGCAAATCTCCCCACCACTGATGCGCCAACTCGTGAGCGATTAAGCCTTCTGCTGTCCCGTCGATATTACTTCTGGCATCCCTGATGGTACTGGAAGTGAGCGTCGTTGCTGTGATATTTTCCATGCCGCCATACTTAAAATTGTCAACTACCGTTTGCGCATATTTGGAATACGGATATTCAATGCCGATTTTATTTGAGAAAAAACCAATAATTTGTGGCGTCTTGCTGAAAGTCGCCATAGCGTTTTGCCGCTGATCAGGATGGACATAATACTGCACCGCAACATTTTTGTAATGATCTTCCACTTTGAGATAATTCCCCACGATAATTGAAATCAAATAAGAAGCATGAGGAATGTCCATTTTCCAGTGAAAAGTTTTGGTAGAATCTTTTTTGTTGGTAGTGACATCCACCAGTCTGCCGTTTGAAATGACAATATTGGGGATTTTCGTCGTGGCAAAAACTTCACTGGTTGCCCGATCGTTGGGGAAATCCCAGCACGGAAACCAGAAATGATTCTCTTCTTCTTCCCCCTGGGAATAAATTTCAAAATGTTCTTTGCCGTCAGCCTGTTGATTAATAAAATACAATCCATTTTCAGGATTCGTCGCTTGATAAATTATGGAAATTGAAATTGTGTCTGCTGGCGCATACTTTTTGTCGAGATAAATGGCTAATTTTTCCGGATATTTTTGGAAAGATAATTTTTTCTTTGA
Organism: Calditrichota bacterium; assembly: GCA_013152715.1. NCBI lineage: Bacteria > Pseudomonadati > Calditrichota > Calditrichota bacterium. The sequence continues at coordinate 23,905 of JAADFU010000119.1, read as the reverse complement.
CAGTAATTGCACGGATTTAATCTCCATCTTCGCCGCATCCAGAACAATTGAATCAAGGCCGCTTTGAAACGGTGAGAAAACGATGATTTCCCTGCCAAAGACGGTTTCAGCCGAAGCGTCAAATGAAAGATGCAAAGTGTAGTGAATAACATCAAAATCCCTGTCAGGAGCATGATGCTCGGGGCCCTCGAGAGTGACAATGTCCGAAGAGTACCCAGAAACTGCCAGGACAAAAAAAGAAAAAACGAGAACAAAAGGAAAAATTGATGATTTTGAGAATCTCATAGCTATCTCCAAAATTTTAAAGAATGATGGAAAATATTATGAATTAAAGATACAAATTTCGACTATTAGATTCAATAATTTTTTATTTTTTTATTGTCATCTGACTGCAACCTCTGAATGAACTTGGGCGCTTGTTCAAAACACATTTTTATTCAAAGCGCTTCCCAAAAAATATTTTTTTCCTAACTAATTAAACCTTGGAGCCTTGGCGGCTTCGAGGCTGAATAGTTACAATACTTTCATTTTCCAACAGTGTAAATCGGACTTGTCAAGCAGCGAAAAATTTGTTTCCTCTCATCTTTTGTCGTAACTTCTGCGCGGAAAAAACCTGCGCTCGGTGGATGTGCAAATTGAATTGAAGTCTCAAACTCATACTTCAAATTTTCGGGAGCAAAGTTAAAAACGTCAATTTGACGTTTCTGATTGAGATCGCCGAAAATAATTTTCATTTCCACAAAACTGCCAAATTCCGCCGATGAAATTGCGCGGAAAAAAACTGATAATTTACCGCCCCTAATCTCATCGCCAATTTCCGCCCGCTCCCCCGACTCATTTTCCACGACAAGCTCGGCAACGGGGCCGTTAGTGACAATTGTCTTTCCCTGCCGGATGGCTTGCAGCAAATTTTTGGTATTGAAACCATCGCGAGCAAGAACGCCGCTGCGCATGAGCCCAAAAATCTGCTCGTTTGTCTCGCGAAAAGTCCAGAACGGAAAGCCGATTTGTCGGAAACGATTAAAATTCCCGTGGGCGTCATTGCCAGCGAGCAGAGCGATTCTTTTACCCGAAAGAAGCAATTCCTCCCACGTTTCGCTTCCGGCAAAAAATGAGCGATCGCGTTCGCCGTTCCAGATTTGATAGCCGTTCAGTCGGGGATGCTGAAAATCTTCGACCGCCCAGTCTCCGCGACGCAAAAGCAGCCGCTGCAGAAGCGGGAATGCTATTTCCGGATGAGCGGCGATGGCCAGCGCTTCCGGCGACAATTGTTCCAAAATCTGCGTCAGCGAGAGATCAGGTTTAGTGCGCAGCCACTTTTCCGCGCCGTCGCCTTTTCCCGGGAAAAATTTCTCGCTGTTGATGACCAAAAAATGAACATTACGATTTTTCCGATTACCGACGGAAACTTCCTCACCCGTTAGAACGATGATGCCGGAATTTTTCTTGTTTAGCTCTTCGATCTCTTTTTTCATGGCGTGCCATTTGGGAAGCGCCGCATCATTGACCAGCCAATTATCCCGTTGGTCATCCAAATCGTAAGAGTGATCGGTCACAGCGAAAAAGTCCAATCCGAGCGCCTGTGCCATGTGAATAGCTGTTTCCACCGGCGCGCCAAATTCGACCATGTCCTCAGTGAAATAACTGTGCCAGTGAACATCTCCGAAATACAAGTCTTGGAAACGAGGCACTGGTTCATCGGAAACAAAAACGCGCAAAGGCAAATGCGAGGAAATCCGGTAATTATCGTTCCGATAACGGCGAGGTTTTCCTGCCATACGAATTTCAATGCCCACGTCCAGTTTGACGTCGCCGCGAAAACTCTCCGGCAGGTCCACAAAAAATATTCGATGCCAAAATTTTTCATCAATTTTTATTTTAGAAATTTTAATCTCAAAAAGCCTCGTCTCTCCCCTATTTCCTATTTCAATCTGAATTTTTTCCAGTTCAATGGGATAACGATGAGCGTCTTTGACAAAAATCAAAACAGGAATCGGTTTTCCCGCGTCAATGCGAAACGGCGCATCCGCAACAATTTCCGGCTCTTTTTTGAACAAACGACTGAAAATTCCTTTGAATTTGTAGTGAGTCTCGGCGTAAAGAAAAATCGGCAGAATCCACTCTGTGGGAAAGTGCATGAAAAAATATCCTAAATTTTGAATTTTAAAATAAAGCCCGAACATACTTGTCAAATCCGTAGCGCATTTTGGAAAACAGGCTCAACCAAAAATAAGCATCCATTTCGTACAAAAATGACGGGTCAAAATAACAATTGATGGTGCAGCCCTGACAGAAAGAAAAACTTCCGCTTTTTCTGCGATAATTTTGCGTCCTCGGACTGAGCCAAAGTTCTTTTAAATTTCCGCAAATGGGAATCCGCCGCTGCACGCGATGGTAGCAGGGCAGCAAAATTTCATTTTGCGGAGAAACAACAACGACGGCAGCGCCCACCCGACAGCGCGGGCGTAGCCTGTCGTTGCCGCCGACGCGAATCAAACGATGGAAAGCCCTATTGAAATAAACAAACGGCGCCCCAAAAAATTGCTCTAGATAATTCAGCGCGTTCAGCGTGATCGGATTTTGTCGAGCGTACGCAAAAAATGGATTGACGATCAACATCAATTTTTCCTTGCGCGCAAAACGACTGAGCTCGTCAATGGCACGGTAATTTGCATCGGTCACAGTGAACAATAAATCCGGTCTTTCGCCTAATTTTTTGGCAATCTCAATACTCCGCATCACATCGCGAAAGCTGCCCTTGCCACGAAGGGTGTCGTTTTCTTGTTCATTTGTGGAGTCCAGTGAGAAATGGAGCAAATCCACCAAGCCGCGCAATTCCTTTGCCCGCTGGGGATAAAACGCGCAATTAGTCGTCACTGTGGTGCGCAGCCCGATTTTTTTTGCGGCGCGGAGCATGTCAGGAAGATCAGGATGCAGCAAAGGCTCGCCGCCGGTAAAATCGACAAACCGCACTCCCAGCGAACGCAACTGCGGGAGATTTTCCAGGACGTGCTCCAGCCGTGCGTCGCGATTTTGGCGTCTTCTGCTTTTCCCTGGAATATCGCAATAAACGCAGCGCGCATTGCAGCGGTAAGTGATGTAGTAATGCGCCAGAATCGGCTTGTTTTTCATCATTTCAAATCATCTTTGATATTGAATACCTTTCCAGACAACGCGGCGGTGGAACACTAATATTAGCGCCAAAATAAGCATGTAGAAAAATGAAAACAATTTGTAAATTGGCAGCAGCGGAAGCAGACGCCACAGTTCAAATTTTTTCAGTAATTTGTACAATATCAAAAAATCGCCAATAAAAATTGACGCAAATAAAATAGCGCTGAAAAAACTCACGCCGGAGAGGGCACTGCCAATGGCAATCAGGTGCACGAAAAAACTGAAAACGATCAAAATTTTTCCCAGCCAATGCACATTTGCGCCGCCGATTGCCCAGCGTTTGCGCTGCGAAATAAAATCAGCGAATGTCCGCACGGGCTGGCTGGTCACCAAGCCATCGCGCGCCGCGGAAAAAGCGACGCGCCAGTTTGTGCGCCGGGCGACTGCGCGCAGCAGAGCAAAATCTTCCGTCAGGCTGTAGCCGACACCCTGATACCCGCCGACGTCGTCGTAAGTCTCTCTTCGAATGGCGAAATTGTTCCCGATCCAACTCAGCGGATAACCCAATCCGATGGCTCCGGCGGCAGCGGAAAGCAAATAGATCCAATCCAGCGCCTGTAATTTGGCAAAAATATTTTTCTCGGAACCCAGCACTGTGAAACCAACGACAATTCCCACTTCCGGCGAAAAATGGCGCTGCATCCGGTGCAGCCATCGCGGCCGGACAATGCAATCGGCGTCGGTGATGAAAATCAATTGCCCGCGGCTCATTTCAATTCCTTGCGCCAACGCCGCTGCTTTCCCTGATAATTTTGTCGACTTATTTTTTAGATTCAAATAGGTGAAATCGGGATTTTTCCGCACAAACCGAGAAATAATTTCGTGAGTGCGATCTTGGGAGCGGTCATTCACAACGACAATTTCCAACAATTCGCGCGGATAATCGAGCTGATCCAGCGCCGCGAGACAGGCAGCGATATTCTCTTCTTCGTTCCGCGCCGCCACGATCACGGAAACGGAGGGCAAGTCATCTTCTCCGACAAGATCAAATTTCCTGTTCAGCCCTACGACCAAAACCATTGCCAGCGCGAAGTAGCCGACGCCGAACGCCGCAGCGCAGATCCAATTAAATTCAAGCAAATTAAACTACTCTCCGCATTAATAATCAACGAGTTCCAGGCTGGTGCGAAGCCACGAATTTCGATAAGTAATTTTTAACGGCAGCCGACGACTGTCAGCAGAGAAATAAACCGACACATTAGAACCGGATTTGGTCAAACGATTGGTCAGCAAATCCGTTTTCCAGGGTCTCTTTTGGTTGTTTCGCTTAACGAACTCCAGTTTCATCTGCGTCGCCGCAAATTTTCCCGCCGGCACAGAAATCCGCACCGTATCCGGCAGCGAAGCGACAATCACTTCCGAGACAATAAATTCTCCGTCCAAAAACAAACGCGTTGTTTGGGACGAATCCGGCACAGAAAAGCGCAAAAAATAGAGCATGGAAAAATAGTCAAAACATGGCTCCGGCACAGCGTAGTGGAACGTGTCGTCCACTGCCACTTCGCCGGCGGCGTGATTAAATTTCAGAAAACGTTGGTAGCGGACATTTTTTTGAATAATTTTCTTTTTGGCAAAGCTCGGCAAGAAATTTGCTTTAGCGAAAGATAGCTCGTAACGATTGTCCACCGGAAACAGCTTGTTCGCCGTTGAAGCGGATTTAGCATCGACGGTCAGCAAATAGGAATCATCCGCTTCCGCCGCGTCAGTGAGATGAAACGTCAGCGTTGCGACATGCATGTTGAAATATTTGAGATGAAACTCCAAACTTTCCGGAACCAGCAATGTTGCAGCATCCGCGGTTTGCCCGAAGGCGAAACTGAATTGCGTCAGCAAAAAAAAGAAACAAATGGATGAGGGTAATCGTTTCATTGGCGTTGATTTGATAATTCGATATTTTTTAAGAAATATGGTACGACAAAATTTCATAAAAATCAAGCGATTTTTGGGCGAAGGAATGTCGGAGATGCAATTTTTTCAATAAAAAGCTTGACTTATTATTTCAAATTGATTAACTTTACCGAATTGAACAGTGTGCGTTGTGAAATATTTTTTGAACAGAATCAATATTTCCCAATAAATTGAGGGGCCAAAATGGAACTTTTAGTGTTCAAAATAGATAATCCGGAAAATCTGAATTTTATTTTGGGGCAATCTCATTTCATTAAAACCGTGGAAGACATTCACGAAGCTCTGGTCAACTCGGTGCCGCAGATTAAATTTGGTGTGGCTTTTTGCGAGGCCTCGGAAAAACGGTTAGTGCGCTGGTCCGGCAATGACGACGAACTGATAGAACTCGCGCAACGAAACGCGGTGCAACTGAAAGCCGGACACAGTTTCATTTTGTTCATGAAAAACGCCTTCCCCATCAACGTACTGGCTGCCGTAAAAAATGTGCCCGAAGTGGTGAATATTTTTTGCGCCACCGCCAATCCCGTGGAAGTCGTCGTTGCAGAAACCGATCAAGGGCGGGGTATTCTTGGCGTGATTGACGGATTAAAAACGCTGGGCATTGAAACAGAAAAAGAGATTGCTGAAAGGAAAAAATTGTTGAGAGATTTTGGATATAAATTTTAGTTTAGAAAAAAGAAAAGGATTTTTGCTAAATTCATCCGGCGCCCTGTGTGCGCTGCAAATGAAAATTTGCAGAAATTCAAGAATTGATTTGCAATTAAATTCATAGTTCCGTAGTAATTTCTGACGTTTAAGATATTGGTCATTCGAATTTAAAATAAATCTTTCGGTTTAGTTTTGACTGATACATTCAAAGAATTGCGGACTCGCTACTGAAGGATAATAATAGTTAAACGTCCATTCTTGAGAGAGAAACTATTTCTCCCTTTGTAGCATTTTTTTTTATTCCCGTTGGAGGAAAGATCATGAAATTGAGCGACATACTTTCAGATGATCTGATAATCATCCCGCTGAAGAGTCAGGATAAAATATCAGCGATTAAAGAGATGGTGGATCATTTGTATGAAAAGAAAAAAATTGCCAGTCGCGATAAAATTTTGCAGGCGATTTTAGACAGAGAAAAAGTGATGAGTACTGGCGTTGGCGGTCACGTCGCCATCCCTCATGGAAAAGCCGAAGGCGTAAAAGAAATTGTCGCGTCCATTGCCATTACCGAAAACGATGTGGATTTTCATTCGATCGATAACGAACCGGTTCGATTGATTTTTCTGTTAGTGGGGCCTCCGGATAAAACAGGTCCACATTTGAAGGCGCTGAGCCGAATCTCGCGCCTGTTAACGCTTAAGGATTTTCGAAATAAATTGCTGCATTCCCGGACCCCTCAAGAAGTAATGCGCGTAATTGAAGAAGGGGAAGAGCATTATTTCGAAACAAATTAGAAAGGGAATCAAATGCCATTTTGTCCAAAGTGCGGATACGAATATTTTCCAGAGATCAAACATTGCCCTGATTGCGACGTAGATTTAGTTGATAAATTGCCCGAAGAGTCTGACTTTTACGAACAAAATTGGGTCGCGTTGCGGGATTTGCCGGGAAACGTGTATGCGGAGATGGTGAAAGAGGTGCTTGACAAAGAAAATATCCCGTGTTTCATCAAATCAGACAGCATTAGCGCCACGCTGATCACCAGCAGCGCCAGCATACCCGGCTCATCTGCCACGATTTTTGTGCCTGAAAAATTCATTTCCAAGGCGAAAAGAATTCTATTAGACATGATGGATCATATTTGACTGAGAGAAACTCCCGTTATTCGGGAGTTTCTTTTTAACAGAAAAGAACACATCAAATCCCTTATCCCGAACTAAATCCGAAACGAACTTTGACGTGCTTTCCAAATCAAAATTACAACAAATCCTTGCACTCAAGCAGAAAAAAATCCGCGAGCGATGGGGACAATTTCTCATCGAAGGCTTTCGCCTCTGCGAAGAAGCGCTGCAATCGGATTTTGAAATTCATGCCTGTTTTTGCCAAAAAGAAAATCTGAAACCCGAGGCATTTGAGCGCGTTGACAAATTGGCGGCAAAGAAAAAGATCGAAATTATTGACATCGACGCCGCAGACGTCAATCGCATTGCCGACACCGTGCATTCGCAGGGAATTTTTTGCATCGTGCGGCAGAAGCAATACTCTCTCGACAACTTTTTAGCAGAAAATCCGGCGTTCCTGTTGCTGATCGATGCGGGGCAAGATCCCGGCAATGTGGGCACGCTTATCCGCACGGCTGATTGGTTTGGATTTAATGGCGTCATTCTCGGCAAGGATAGCGTGGAGCCTTACAACGCAAAAGTCGTCCGCGCTACGATGGGGTCGTTTTTTCATCTGCCTGTTTTTTCGGATGTGGATTTGTCCACTTTTTTGGCGATTTTAAAAAGAAAAAATTTTCAGACAATTTCCGCGGACGTTCACGGAAAAAAATTTTACCATCAACTACGCTATTCTGCGCCGTTAGCTTTGATTTTAGGAAATGAAAATCAGGGAATTTCACGGGAAATTTCCCGCGCTGCGGACTACCAAATTCGCATCCCCGCTTTCGGGCGCGCGGAATCATTGAATCTGGCTCAGGCGGGCGCCGTTATTATGAGTCAAATTCGAATCAGCGAAGCGAAAGAACAATAAAGAGGACTTCATGACAAAATTGGAAACTCCTTCTCATTTTCCACCAATCAGGGACGTGATTGTCGTTTTGTTGCTCACGCTCATGCTGACTTTCTTTTTCGCGCTGGTCGGCGGGCTCATTGGCATGAAAACCAGTCTGTTTTTAATCGAGGGCATTGTCATCGTGCCGGCGCTGATCTACGTTTTGCATTTCAAATACCCGCTGGCAAAAACTTTTCGTCTGCGTCGCGTGAGCGTACCGCTGATGGGAATCAGCGTAATTTTAGGCGTGGGGTTGTCCGTGATTGTCGATGAATTTGACCGGCTATTTCAAATGATCCTGCCCATGCCCGACATTCTCAAACAAATGATGGAAAAATCTCTCGCGGTCGATTCTTTCGGAGATTTGATGATCATCGGATTTTCTGCCGTGGTGCTGGCGGCTGTGCTGGAAGAGATGTTGTTCCGCGGTTTTGTTCAGACCAGCTTCGAGCACGCATTTGACGTGACCCGCGCCGTCATGGCGACGGCGATTATTTTTGCCGTCACTCATCTCAATCCCTGGTGGACGGTGCAATTCACTTTTTTCGGTATTTTTCTGGGAGTCATGGCGTGGAAAAGCGGCTCCATTATTCCGACAATCATCGTTCATTTCGTCAACAATGCCATTGCGCTGATTTACTCCAATGTGCCTGCGGAAAAAATGAGCTGGTACGCCGGCGAAAATCATTTGCGAATACCAATTCTGATCGCCGGAATTTTGTTCACGTATTTTGGAATGAAATTATTTTACAGGTTCAGCGATAAAATGAGAGGAGAAGAAATCAGTGACTATTTCGAAAAATAAAGTTCCGGTCGTAAGAATCGGGGTTTTGCAGTCCACGGAAAAAGTCAAATTTTCCTGCAATCAAAATTTCTTCGCCGAAAACCAGAATGGCGAAATAATTTTTACCGGAAGAGCAGACGAAAAATATCAAGCAACGATAGTGGAATCAAAGCCTGCCGAAATACGCTATCAAGTGCGGGCCGGCATTGAAAAAGACAAATCTCTGGCAGAGGAACGCGCCCAGGAGCTTCGCGACGAAGGGCTGGTCGTAACCATTCGCTGCGTGGGAATGGAATTGCAGACGAAAAATCTACTCATTGACAATCGCGAGTACTGGATCGCTGTGGGCGATTTTGCGGACAAAAAATCGGCGCAAGAGTTCCGTCAAAGCCGGGAAAATCCCGGGGAATATGCGGTCATCGAAAATATTGTTTCCCAGGCGACTGCCACCATTGAATTAGCTGGCCAAAAATTTGCCGCGCCGATCAGAATCGTGCCGGAAAATCCTACGCGAGACACGCACATCACCGTCTCCGACATTGTGATCGGAATTGAATTTCACTGGCAAAAATTGGAAGACCTCGACTACCGCGGCATCGTCGAAATTGGCGTCAATAATTCGGGAAAATTAGTCGTCGTCAACGAGGTGAATATCGAAGATTATCTCACCAGCGTCAACTCATCGGAAATGACCTCGGACTGTCCGCTGGGTTTGCTGGAGGCGCAGACAGTTGCCGCACGCAGCACGGTTTTCGCCACCATGGGCAAACACCACTACAACGCCAATTTTCATCTCTGCTCCGACGACCACTGCCAGTGTTACCACGGCAAAAAACGTGAACAGGATATTTCGCGTCAGGCAGTGGAAAACACCTGGGGCGAAGTGATCATGTACGAAAACGAAGTCTGTGACGCGCGCTATTCCAAAATCTGCGGCGGAATCATCGAGTCTTACCACAACGTCTGGGAAAACCGAAAAATCCCCTACATGATGTCCGCTATTGACAGCGACAAGCCACTGGAGTTTCCGGCCAACACTGAAGAAGAAGCAAAAAAACTGATCGACTCGGAACCGGATTGTTACTGTAACACCAACCTGTACCAACTGCCGCCCAAACTGGCAAATTTGTATTCCACGGAAAATTTATTCCGCTGGACCGTCGAATACAAACGCGAAGATTTGGAAAATTTAATCAAGAAAAAAACCGGAGAGGATATCGGTGAATTACAGGACATCGAACCGCTGGAACGCGGCGATTCCGGCCGGTTGATTTACCTCAACCTTGTTGGCTCCAAAAAGACGCTCAAAATTGGCAAAGAGCTGGAAATCCGTCGCGTTTTGTCCGAGAGTCATTTGTACAGTTCCCTGTTTTATGTGGAAAAAGAAACCGCTGCTGACGGCAAAGTAAAAAAATTCATCCTCAAAGGCGGCGGCTGGGGACACGGCGTCGGTCTCTGCCAGGTCGGCGCCACAGTGATGGCGATGAAAAATATTCCCTATCCGGACATTTTGAAACATTATTACCAGCAGATCAGACTGGAAAAATTGTACTGAAAATTGAGTGCGCTTTTTCAAAATTTGCGCATTAGCGCCTTGGTGGTGACTATTTTAATCATGCGAAAAATCTGATTACCCGGCGGAAATTAGCAGCTCGTCGAGTTTAAGCAGCAGTTTATTAAAAGGTTAAAAACATGTCTTTCGTGTAACTAATTTTTTTTAAATGGATTGGATTTATTTTTACGCAAAACCTGCTTTTTGAGTATATTTATCGTTTGAATAATTAAGGTTCTGATCTTTGCTATTGAGAATTGGGGATTCTCGGTAGCTATGAGATTAGGGGGGGCCAGCATCGATTTCCATTGGTGCTGGCTTTTTTTATGCCTAAAATCACTGCCCGCACAATTTATTCGAACTACTTTTTTTAAATTCAACCGAACCTTTCCAGCCTTTAATGCAAAAACTTCAAAAATTCATTGATTTTAAAACTTATTTGCCGTAAGTTTTAATCAAGACAAATTTGCAGAATCGATTTTTTTAATCGTCTGCCAAATCAATCCCAGAAAAATTTAACAATTTTTATTTTTTTCAAACATTCGAGAAAAACGAACAATGATTATTGAAACGGACGTTTTGATTATCGGCAGCGGCATTGCCGGGCTGTCTCTGGCACTGAAATTAGCGGAACGCGCTGAAGTCGTCATTATCACGAAAAAAGAAAAAGCGGATTCCAACACCAACTATGCGCAAGGTGGCATCGCTGCTGTAGTTGACAAAAATGATAATTACGAATTACACATTCAGGACACACTCAAAGCCGGCGCCGGTTTGTGCCACCGCGATGCCGTGGAACTTATCGTCCACGAAGGGCCACGGCGCGTGCAGGAACTCATCGATTGGGGCGTTGAGTTTTCGCGCAAAAAACCGCCGCACGACAGCGAGCTGGACCTGGGCAGAGAAGGCGGACACAGCAAAAATCGCATTGTCCACGCCAAAGATTTGACCGGTAAGGCAATCGAACAATCACTATTGGAGGCTATCAAAAACCATCCCAACGTGCGAATTTTCGAGCAGCACATTGCCATTGATCTGATTACCGAGCATCATTTGGAAGATTTTGCCGATGAAAATCCGGAGCAACTCCACTGCTGGGGCGCGTATGTTTTTGACAAGGAAAGCAAATCCATCAAACAATTTTTAGCGCGCGCCACGATACTCGCCACTGGCGGCAGCGGACAGGTCTATTTGCACACGACAAATCCCGCCATCGCCACCGGCGACGGCATTGCCATGGCGTACCGAGCTGGCGCAAAAGTGGCAAATCTGGAATTTATGCAATTTCATCCGACGACACTTTACGCCCCGGGAGCAAATTCTTTTCTCATCTCCGAGGCGGTGCGCGGCTTCGGCGCAAAATTAAAAACTCAGCGCGGCGAAGAATTTATGAAAAAGTATCACCCGCTGGCGGAATTGGCGCCGCGTGACATCGTAGCGCGCGCCATAGATGCGGAGTTAAAAAAAAGCGGCGACGATTTTGTGCTGCTGGACATCACCCACAAAAACGCCAATGAAATTAAATCCCGTTTTCCCCATATTTACCAAAATTGTCAGCAATTTGGCATTGACATCACAAAAGAGCCGATTCCGGTCGTCCCAGCGGCGCACTACATGTGCGGCGGCGTGGTCACCGATTTGCACGCCAGAACAAATATTGAGAATCTCTACGCATCGGGCGAGGTTACTTGTACCGGCGTCCACGGCGCCAATAGATTGGCGTCAAATTCTCTGCTGGAAGCGCACGTTTTTTCACATCAGGCTTACCAACACATTGTCGACCATTTCGATTTTGAGAAAAAAGAAAAATTCACTTCTTTCCCGGTCTGGAACGACGAGGGCACATTTAACCACGAGGAATGGGTGCTCATTTCCCACGACAAAGAAGAAATCCAATCTCTCATGTGGGACTACGTGGGCATTGTCCGCTCCACACTTCGACTCAAACGCGCCCAGCGAAGAATTAATCTCATCGTTCGGGAAATCGAATCCTTTTACAAAAAAACAATCATTACCGACGGCATGTTGGAATTGCGAAATATTGCGTTAGTCGCCCAACTAATAATCAACTGCGCTCTTCATCGCAAAGAAAGCCGCGGATTGCATTTTACGACAGATTATCCGCACCGCGATGACGCACGTTGGCTGAGAGACACAGTAATTGTTCAGAAAAATGACAAAATACATTTTGTTGACAATAAAAAGCAGGGGAAGTGAAATTGGATTCAAATTATTTTTTTGCCATCGCCGGTAATATCGGAGTCGGGAAAACCACCTGGACGCAACTGTTGAGCGAGCGATTTAGCTGGCGTCCCTATTTTGAAAAAGTGAAAGAAAATCCTTATCTGGAAAATTTTTACAAAGACATGAGACGCTGGAGTTTTCATTCGCAGATTTTCTTTCTCACCCAGCGTTTTAAAGCCCATCAGGAAATTCAAAAAACAAGCACCACCTGTATTCAAGATCGAACGATCTTTGAAGATGCGGAGATTTTCGCCAGAATTCTCCACGACCGCGATAACATCTCTGACGTGGATTATCAAAATTATCGCGACTTGTACGGGGCGATTCTGAATGTGCTTCGCTTTCCGGATTTAATAATCTACCTCAAAGCTTCCACGTGGACACTTTTATCCCGCATCCGCAAGCGCGGCAGAGAATTTGAGAGAGAAATCGACAAAGAATATCTGGCGCAATTAAATATTTATTACGATAAATGGGTGGAAGAATATTCAAAAAAATACCGCGTTTTAGTTGTCGATACGGACGATCTGGACATTGAAAAAGATACCTCGCGTTTGAACGACATCATTAAACAAATCGGACTTTACGAGACGCAGATGGAACTCTTTCCCAAGATGAAGCAGGTTTGAATTTATGCAACAGGCAATGACCAGAAAAATCAATAAACTCAATAGCAAATTTCAGTCATTCGATAAAAGAGTCTGGTATCTGGTCGCCATTCGCGTGATCAATGCGCTGGGATTTTCCATCATTTTGCCATTTATCAGCCTTTACCTTTATTCGGAACAAGGCGTGCCCATGACGGTTGTTGGCACTTTTTTTCTCGGAGCAGCCGTCGCGCGCGCGATCACGCAACTTCTCGGCGGCGGTTACTCCGACAAAATCGGCAGACGCAAAGTGATGATTTTTGCCGGCGTTGGTCGGGCGTTGTCATTTTTGTTGTTAGCTATCACTGTTTTTTATCATTTTCCCATTTACTTTCTCGGACTCTTTGTCATTTTATCCTACGGCTTCGGCGCCATGTTTATGCCGGCGGCAGATGCGCTTATTTCCGATCTCGTCGCACCGAAAAATCGCGTCGAGGCCTACAGCTACCAGCGCATCGGCCTCAATTTCGGCTGGGCCATCGGTCCTGCTGTCGGCGGCTACCTGGCTTCGATGAGCTATTCTCTCCTATTTTTAATTCCATCGGGTTTATTTTTCATCGTCATTTTTATTGTTATTCTTTTTATTCCTGATTCGTCTGCAGAAGACAAAAAATCAAATTTCAATATCAAGGCGCTCAAGCACTTAGTTAAAAATCGCCAATTCGTTTTTTACGGACTTTTGTGCTTTTTTGTCTTCTCCGTGCTGTCACAACCCTACACGACGATGTCGGTCTTTGCTGTGGAGCACGTGCATATTTCGAAAATCTTTCTCGGCTATCTCTATTCCATCAACGGTGTGACCATCATTCTCTTTCAACTACCGGCAATTAAATGGATCAATCGCATGCGCCTGACGTCGGCCCTTGCGCTGGGCGGTTTTCTCGCCGGCATCGCAATGATTGTCATTGCTCTCAGCACAAATTTTTTCATGCTGGCGCTGGCAATTGTCATCCTCACTTTCGGAGAAATTTTCTTCATTCCCACCAGCACGACCATCACTTCCAACTGGGCGCCGGAATCCCAACGCGGGACATACATGGGTCTGTACGGACTTTTTCAAGGCATGGGACGTTCATTTGGGCCTTTTTACGGCGGTATTTTGCTGGATCATTTTCTGCACAATCCGTTAATTTTGTGGGGCGCCATCGGAGCAGTTGCTCTGCTCGCTTCGTTTGCCATTCCTCACATCAAACAGCCGCCGTCAGGCGAAAGCAAAGCTCTGTCTGCCACTTAATTTGCTTAAAAAACCTCTTGAAACACGCTTTTCGAGGGAACTTTAACAGGGAATAGCCGTTGATTATAGTTATTAATTTTCAGTCAGGAGCAGCGCTTGCAAAAAATAGGCATCATTTCAGATACGCACGGGAAGTTACCGTACCAAATTTACGATATTTTTTCCGACGTTGACCAAATCTGGCACGCGGGAGATATCGGCAGTCTGCATTTGATAAACGAGTTGGAAATCATCGCGCCTGTGCAATGTGTGTGCGGGAATGTTGATGGCTATCCGCTGTGTGCGACGTATCCGGAGCAAAAAGTGATTGAATTGGAAAACTTCCGTTTTTTGCTCACGCATCGTTTTTTCGATCAATCAATGCGATTATTTCCGTCAGTCAAAAGTCAAATCAAACAGCATTTCGACGCGATCATTTACGGACACACTCACATCGCTGATTTGAGAAACGGCTCTGGTAACACACTATTTTTCAATTCGGGATCACCAACTTTACCCCGAGGCAACAAAGGACCCAGTGTCGGCTCATTGACGATTGATGTGAACAAACAACTGCACTTTCAGTTGCATTTTCTCACTAAATGATAAAAAAAATCAATTTTTTTGTTGACTTAAACGATAAAATTTCTTATATTTCGCACCCAATTTGGAACGAACTTTTTGAGAATTTTGAGGGTGTAGCTCAGTTAGGTAGAGCAATCCGCCTCTGGCGGATGGGATCAGGGTTCGAAAGTAAAATAAATTGTGATTTGAGGGTGTAGCTCAGTTAGGTAGAGCAACGGCCTTTTAAGCCGTGGGCCCAGGGTTCGATCCCCTGCACCCTCACAAAAGAGAAAAATATGTGCATCAGGCGGAATTGGAATACTACTAGCTCCGCCTTTGTTGTTCCAAAGTATCAGTCATGCGCCCATAGCTCAATTGGCAGAGGCAGAGCAATCCGCCTTGGGCGGATAGGTGCGGAGTTCTAAAACAAAAATTTAGTGCAGTCATGCGCCCATAGCTCAATTGGCAGAGCAACTGACTCTTAATCAGTAGGTTCGGGGTTCGATTCCCTGTGGGCGCACTGCTTCTTTCCTTTCAAAAATGAGCCCAACGAAAGAAAATACTTTCTACGTTTACGTCCTCGAATTGGAAAATGGCAAAAAATATATCGGACAAACCAACAATCTTCAACGAAGAATCCACGAGCACCAAAAGGGGTTAAGCCCTTACACGAAAAAATTCAAGTTCAAAAAATTGCTTTATTATGAAATATTTTCATCCAGAGCTGCGGCCATGAAACGTGAAAAATTTCTAAAATCCGGTCAGGGAAGACAATGGCTCAAACGCAAATTGGCAGAGCAGGCTATCATTGATAAATAAACCGTTGAGTTCCTCAATGGAAATTTATCTCCAACAATTTTGTAAATATTCTGAGCACAATTTTCAACAAATTTAGCAAATCAATAAAATTGCTACCCAATCAATTGTTTTTAAATGAAATTCCTTACCAACACATCTCATTTCCTATTATATTTATTAAACTTAATATCATTTTTATCAGTCTCTCCCCTGTTGTAAATTAAACACAAACCTCATTTACCGTCAACAAATTCTATTTTAAGTACTTTTAAGGGGTTAACTATATTCCATAAAATTTGTTTGTCGGATTTTAGACATAATTTTGAATTTATTGTGACATAAAAATTAAATTTTCGGACGAATTGCCTCTGTTATTTGCTTGCTTCTTTTAAACTTATGACCTTTCATGATTTTTTGGCATAGAAATTGACTTAATCTAATTGGCGAAAAATCAAAAACTAACGCCAAAAAAATTCTGGGGTAAATAAAATGAACAACTTTGCAGAGGAAATTAGCGAACAAATGGTTGCGGAATATCTGGATATTCCCCTGAGTTCCAGCCAGGAATTAATGAAAGAATTTGGTTTCGACCACTTCTACCCTGCCGTCAGCCGCAGTCCAAAAATTCGGGAGATTTTTGAACTCATCAAAAAAGTCGCCAAGAGCAATTCCAGCATACTCATTACCGGCGAGACCGGGACTGGCAAAGAGCTGATTGCAGATCTGATTCATTTCACCAGTTTCCGTCACGGCAAACCGTACGTGAAAGTAAACTGCGCCGCGCTCCCGGACAATTTGCTGGAAAGCGAGCTATTCGGCCACGAAAAGGGCTCTTTCACAGGAGCGTTTCAACGCCGACTCGGCAAGTTTGAGCAGGCGAACGGCGGCACAATTTTTTTAGACGAAATCGGCGATATGAATCCTATGACGCAGGCGAAGATTTTGCGCGTGCTGCAAAACAAGGAATTTCATCGCGTAGGCGGGAATGATCTGATTCAGGTGAACGTGCGCGTCATTGCGGCGACGAATAAAAATTTGGAACAAGCCATTGAAGAAAGCTGGTTCCGCAGCGACCTTTACTATCGGCTGAATGTGGTAAATATCAAAGTCCCACCGCTGCGCGAGAGATCTGAGGACATTCTGTTTATTGCTGAATTTCTTCGCAAAAAGTTCAGCAAAGAGATGCAAAAAGCGACCCGCGGTTTTACTGAAGATACGAAAAAATTGCTCGTGAACCATTTTTGGCCCGGCAATGTGCGTGAATTGCGCAATTTAGTTGAGCGCGCTGTATTGCTCGTCGAAGAAGGCGAACTAATAACTGCGCAACATCTTTCTCTGTCGGGAAAAGACTATTTCCTCGCCGGCGGCAAAGAACGCCGCAAAAAAAATGGGGAAGATGCTCAGCCAGAGACCCTGAACCTGAAAGAACTGGAACGCCGCCACATCCTCAAAGCGCTGGAAATTGCGCGCTGGGTACAAAAAGACGCGGCAAAAATTCTGGGCATCTCCAACCGCTCGTTGAATTACAAAATTAAATTTCACGGTATCACGCATCCGGGGTGGAAGAAGAATAAGTGATTTGAAATACAGTTGTTTCAGATGTGGCACACTTACAAAGTGTACTACACCTGATAAAAAATTTAACCCTCCAAATCCGTGCCCTTGACAATTTTCTCATAAAAATCAATGCAGCGCCGTACGTACCGGCGTTTCTTGATGTAATTTTCCGGGAAAAAACTGCGCTTGAAACCGTAAATCATGATATTTTTCAACGTATTCGGCCCTAATTTGAAACTGCGAACAGCCAACAGCACTTCATCCGTCACCGTAGTTTTGCTCACAGTGCGGTTGTCGGTACAAATTGTCGTGCTTAATTTGCGCTCCACCATTTTTTTGAAAGAATGGTTTTGAATATCTTTCAGAGAAGGATTTGTCTGTAAGTTACTGGTCAAACAAACTTCAATTGTCACGCGACGGTCGGCGATATACTGGCACAGATTTTCCACGTACTGCCCTTTGTCCTGAACTTTTTCACCCTCAAACTTTGTCATGTCAAACAAATAGTACCCGTGCCCGAGGCGATCAGCGTGCAAATCAGTGATCGCCTGAAAAATCGATGGCGGGCCATAAGCTTCACCGGCGTGAACTGTTTTTGCGAGAAAGTGCTGATGCGCGTACTGAAACGCCTGAATGTGAATTTTTGCCGGATTGCCTTCTTCCGCTCCGGCAAGATCAAAACCGGTGATGGGAATTCCTTCCTCATCGCGGATTTTCACTGCGCCGCGAGCCAATTCCAGTGAACCCAAGCTGGCAATAGTTTTGGCATCTGAAAACGGATGCGCATCGATGAAATTAGCGTAATAATCAGAATATCTCCCAAACATGCGAAGAGCGCCAACAATAATTCCATAGAAAAACGGCGGTTCCTCTCCGGAAACAATTTCTTTTCGGCTGTTGAATTCCTTCTGCGCCCGATCCAGACCGCGATTTACGGATAGCAGCACGGTTTTCATATCCATGTGCTTATTGATGTGCAACTGTGGCGCGAAACGCACTTCTACGTAACGCACGCCTTCAGCCTGATTGTCCAGCGCCAGCTCGTAAGCTATTTGTTCCAGATATTCCGGCTTCTGCATCACTGCGCAGGAATAGCCGAACGTATTCAGATATTCCTGCAAATTATTGTAATTATCTTTGAAAACCAGTTCATTCATCCCTTCTACAGTGTAGCTGGGAAGCTCCATTTTCTCCTTTTTGGCAATTTCAATCAATGTCTCCATACGAATGGAACCGTCCAGATGCACGTGCAGGTCAGTTTTTGGGATTTTTTTGATTATTTCCCGCAACGGGTCGTTTTCTTTCACAATTTTATTTGCCATAGGCGACACCTTTCTCAGTAAAACAATCCCCCGGAAATTGCGGGGGCACTTTTCAATGTCAGAAACAAAGTTTCTCAAGAATTCTATTTTTATAATTTACAAAATATTTTCGAAATATTCAATAAATTTTTTCGGTCTCGAACCGGAAAAAAACATTGACATTTTCAATTATTTTTTTTAATTGAATAGCAATACTAAATGCAATTTTCATTCAACTCATTCACAGAACAGGATTTGCCATGTCATCGGGTTTGGGTGCTTTTTTAGGTTTTTCTCCAATTCTTCTTTCTGCGATACTCCTGGTCGGCTTCCGCATCCCGGCGAAAAAAGCCATGCCGGCAGCGTATCTCGTCGCAGCCGCCGTTGCTTTCTTTGCCTGGAAAATGACATTGCTGAACATTTTGGCTTCCACGATTCAGGGGCTTTTTATCACATTCGATATTTTGTACATTATTTTTGGCGCCATTTTGTTGTTGAACGCGCTGAAATTTTCCGGCGGAATTGCTTCCATCCGTGCGGGGTTTTCCAACATCAGTGACGACCGCCGCGTTCAGGTAATCATCATCGCCTGGCTCTTCGGTTCTTTCATCGAAGGAGCTTCCGGTTTTGGGACTCCTGCCGCCATTGCCGCGCCGCTGCTGGTGGCAATCGGTTTTCCTGCCGCAGCCGCAGTGATGATCGGAATGATGATTCAAAGCACTGCCGTGACTTTCGGCGCCGTGGGCACGCCCATTTTGATCGGCGTGCGCGGAGGGCTGCAAAATCCGGAACTCACAGCTAAATTAGCCGGGGCAGGAATCGGCTTCGAGCAATATCTGCGGACCATCGCCGCCGAAGCCGCAATTTTGCACGGGATCACCGGAACGCTGATCCCTTTGCTGATGATCATGATGATGACGCGCTTTTTCGGGAAAAACAAATCATGGACAGAGGGGCTCTCCATTGTTCCATTTGCCATTTTCGGAGGGTTGGCTTTTACGGTTCCTTACACGCTCACGGGAATTTTTCTCGGGCCTGAATTTCCCTCGCTTTTGGGAGCATTGGTTGGATTGGTCATTGTCACCTTTGCCGCCAGGAAAAAATTTCTCATTCCCAAAGATTCCTGGGATTTTCCCGATCGCGCCGACTGGGCGCAGGAATGGCTGGGCACCATTGACATCAGATTGGACGAAGTCACCGACAAAAAAATTCCGGTCTGGCTGGCATGGCTGCCCTATTTATTTGTGGCGCTGCTGTTGGTACTCACGCGATTGCCGTTTTTGCCTTTCGGTAGATGGCTCAAATCAGTCTCCCTGCACTGGAATGGCGTGTTTGGCTCTCCCATTAATGCCGCCACGACTCCGCTCTATTTGCCGGGAACGATACTGATTCTGGTCGTGCTGCTGACGATTTTTCTCCATCGCATGAAACGAACGCAAGTTCAAAAAGCATTTTTCGACTCCACCAAAATTCTGCTGGGCGCAGGATTTGTGCTGATTTTTACCGTGCCCATGGTGCGCATTTACATTAACAGCGGAATTAACAGCGTTCATCTTCCCAGTATGCCGGTTGCCATGGCGCAGTGGGTCGCTGATACAGTCGGGAAAATCTGGCCTCTGTTCGCGCCCTGGATCGGCGCGCTGGGCGCATTCATTGCCGGAAGCAACACTGTGTCCAATCTCATGTTCAGCTTGTTCCAGCACAGCGTGGCGGAAAAACTGGCGATCTCACCTGATTTCACCGTGGCGCTGCAAGCCGTAGGTGCTGCTGCCGGAAACATGATTGCCATTCACAACGTGGTAGCAGCCTCTGCCACCGTCGGCTTGCTCGGCAGAGAGGGCGTCACTCTGCGCAAAACCTTCATTCCTACATTTTACTACGTGACCGTTGTCGGAATTTTAGGGTTGATTGCAATTTATCTGCTCTGAAACAAGCGCAGGTGCCACATCGTGAAGAAGTATTGCATCTTCGCGGACAGCTTTAAGGAAGAAGTGATCCACTTTTAAAGCGGACGGCACCGAAAAAAGCCCTTGCATATTTTGCAGATAAAAACCATCCGCATGAATCTGCGTTATCAGCGAGAGACTTTTTCACGCAGATAACGCAGATTAGCGCAGAAAGATTGAAGTGAAGCACACCTTGAAGGTGTACTGCATTTTTCTACTTCACCAACAAAACTTTCTGCAAATGATTCTCTCTCCCGACCTGCAAATTCACCAAATAAACACCCGCAGGCAATGACTTTCCGTCAAAGATAGCAGTATGAGTCCCTGCCGATTGCCTTTCCGTAATTAGTATGGCGACTTTCTGCCCGGCGATGTTGTAAACGGACAAAGTGACGCGGGATTCTCGTGGAAGATTATAGTTTATTTGAGTTTCCGGGTTGAAGGGATTGGGATAGACAGAAAAAATAGATAATTCTCCTTCTTTTTTAAGTTCCCTGTTCTCCGGATCGCTTGGTAATTGCTTAGATGGATTGCCCTGAATCGGTGCAAACTTTGAAGGATCGGATTCCGGCGATTGAGAGCCGAATGCCGTGGCATAATAACTAAAACGATTGCCGCCATGATGGAGAATCACATCGTTATCCGTCCAACTAGACGCTGTCAGATTTGATGCCACACGATAATAAGGTCCGGCATCTACGCTTTGATAAATATTGTATTTGAATGTCACACCTGTCGGTTGAGACGGTTTGAGCCAAGTGAAATGAGGGTGTGGGTATCTGGTGGAATCAAAGTGGAAATTTTGGGGTGGGGTGGGCTCAAAACAAGACCGAACCGGGCTACCAACATTAAACATTTCCCAAACACCGATAGTGCTCTTGTTGTTAATATTATTAAATGGCCAATGTGCTTCGTCTGCTGAATATTTAAATGAAAGACTTTGCCCATCAAATATTATGAAAATATCTATTAAACTACTATAAGGTTGTTGCCCAGAACCTACATATCTACAATCTCGATAATCTAATTTAAAATAAATTGATTGACCGGCATAAGTTGTTTGAATTTTATACACGCCATAGGTAACAACGCCTCCATATTGACCTCCGTGATCTCCTTGAATAGAAGTAACAAAATCGAATCCGTCCTGCCAATCATCATAAATATTCCCGTATTCAATGGAGCTTCCGTTGAAACTAAAAGTATGACCATTGTATCCATCAGTTATATCAAATGAATCATCCCAGGAAATTCCAATTTTTTGCACCTTGATTGTCGTTGAATATCCATCAGGAACATTGACTGTTCCAATAAATAGCTCATATGGATGGTTTTTTATTCCCTCTGCCATTAGCTGCAAATAAAATAAAACAAGCATCGCTACGAAATATGCAATTTTTCTCATTTTATACCTTTCTTTTTTATTCAATTATATATAATTTTGATTCTGCTAAATCATATGACAATGAAATTACATACATCTTACCATCTGAAGAAATAGATAGCGCACAAGAAGTATATCCACGAAAAGGAAGACCTAATTTCCAGTTTAAAAATCCGGTGGTTGAGATGGAAAAAATATTACTCTCCCCAGAGTACGGTGATATCAGGTATATATTCCCCTCAGAATCACAAGTTAAGTGTGCTCCGGAACCACCGACACCGCGTATAATCCATCTTAATTCCCCGGAATAATCCAGGGAATACAAATCATCAACAGTAAGGAAATAGAAATTACCCATTCTATCAATTGTAGGAGCGGCACTACAATCTATGCGATCGTTTTCTCTATTTTTATGAGGGCCTATCGAAAACTCCCAAATTAATTTTCCATTTTCATTTATTGCTGCATAAGTTGAATCGCTCGTTGCAGCATAGACTCTCCCGTAAGAATCCACAAGAAGATTAATTGCAAAGGGATAGTCCCACATCAAATTTCCATTGTTATCCATCGCCTTTAAAGTCCCAGAACTCACAGAGTAAACATATATGGTATTTCCATCGGGCGAAATAAGTGCTCGCGTATTACCATATCCAGGTAGCGACCATTTAGCTGTACCATCGCTGTTGAGAGCATAAAAATTTTCCACCGTGCTAAAATATAATGTACCGTCTAACCCAATATTTGCGCCTCGAAGGTCGCCCGTAATTTCGGAATCAGTGCAAAACTTCCATTTAATTGAGCCGTCTGGGTTGATGGCATAGAAGCAGCCATCCGTAGAACCAATGTAAATGATTCCGTCTTTATCAATTAATGGCGAGTTATAAATATCATAGCCATCCAGATTGACTTTCCAAATAAGGTTGCCGCTTTTGTCAAACTTGAATAAATAGCCATCCGTCTGTTGCAGTGAATCGCTCCAGATGTTCCCCACAGATAAATAAACATGCCCTTCAGACCCAATTGTAGTAAAAGTGAATTTACTTCCTCCTTGAGCGATTGTCACAGTTTTTGAAATTCTCCCTTTCGTCGGGCCTGGATACGGCGATCTACCCGAACCTTGAGGATCATGATGAAACATAGGCCATGGACTATCTGCCAGAGAAGGCCAGGGAATATCCTGCTGCGGATGAATATTTTCGTCCGCCGGCCCGGTGCTGTTTTTCTTTTGGCAGGCAAAAGTTAGAAAAACAGCGAGCAGCGCCAGGAAAATCATTTTGGCTTTCATAACCGCTTCCTGTTTTAATGAGTTAAAAATATCAGTAATTTTGATGAATGTTTATCGCGGGTCCGTTGTTATTTTTGAGTTGAACATTTGCCAAAAGCAGGCAATGAGAAAGAGATTCAGCGGTAGAACTGACGAAAGGCGAATAAAACAGGCTGCGGTAAGCTGTCATGCCTGCCTTTGCTTTAGCTGTCTTAAATTAAAAAAAAAAAAGATAAAGTCAAGTATTTTTTTACGTTTTTTCAGAAGAAACTACACGAGATGCCGAATAACCAGTGCCCGACTGCTGAAACCAATTCCCAAGATTGCCCTCGCAGATTTTGCAGATAAAAACCATCAGCGTGAATCTGCGCTATCAGCGAGAGATTTTTTTCACGCAGATCCGCCAGAGGCGGACAAGCCAGAGGCGGACAAATTCTGCAGATCAGCGCAGAAAGATTAAGATTTTTTGCACCTTGAAGGTGTACTGCATTTTTCTACTTCACCAACAAAACTTTCTGCAAATGATTCTCTCTCCCGACCTGCAAATTCACCAAATAAATACCCGCAGGCAATGACTTTCCGTCAAAGATAGCAGTATGAGTCCCTGCCGGTTGCCGTCCCGCAGCCAGTGTGGCGACTTTCTGTCCGGCGATGTTGTAAACTGACAAAGTGACACGGGATTCTCGTGGAAGATTATAGCTTATTTGGGTTTCCGGGTTGAAAGGATTGGGATAAATTTCTAATGAAATAGGTGCATTTACTGTCCTTTGACTGGTATTGTATGAAATTTCTTTTTCAGATAGTGGTTTAGAAACATACCCATTAATGGAAACAGAATTTGATGGGTCAGAGTCAGGTGAATCAGACAA